>CAIVHJ010000397.1 GCA_903905665.1 uncultured Phycisphaerales bacterium | reverse complement strand
TCCACCGCAGAGGACGCGGAGAAATGGAAAATTGAAAAGAGAAAATTGAAGAGGAATTTCATCGCGGAGGGAAATTGAAAATTAAAAGCGAATCCCAATGCGTGAAGGAAGACTACTGCTCAAGAGTGGCACAGAACGGTTGCGTCTCTGTTGAAGTGGTTGCGAAAGTCAAATCAACGGAATGAGTAGGGGACGGAGGCGACGAGGCGGAGCCGCGCCGCTCGATAGTCTTTTGTCAGAGTCAACGGATTGGCCGATTGAGCCACCCAGTCGCGCACGGTGCTCCCGAAATTATCCTCCACAGGTTCGGGGCCTTCGACGATCCGAATCTCGTCATAGGGCAACGAAGCCAATCGTTCCAATCGAACATCCGCAGGGATATCCGCCATGTCCACGTAGCAAATCAGTCTCCAGTGGGGAGTAATCCGTCTTAACATTTCGAGTTGATGCAGGACCACGGCGTCGAGCATGGCGTTGGGCGTTGGCAGGATAACCACCGTCGTTATCGTGTGCTTGCAGGCGGACTGAACCTGAATCCACCATTGATCGGTTAACCAAGCCGCCGCGCAACCTTCGGCATCGGTCGTCTCGATGCAGATCTCCACAGGCCGATTTTGTTCGAGAACGGTGTCACATCCGCCTTCACCGCTGGCGGGGAAGAACAGGCGTTGAGGTTGTGGAGGACGGGTCCGTCGGCGGGTGACTTCTTGTCGTCGTTCCTCACGGGTCATGGTATCCATACAGGTCAGACTCCTTCCGACCAGAATCATTTGTCGCGCTTGTATAGGGAAATCGGCTGAGTTCGCTCAAAAACTTGATTGGGAAACTGATTATCAGCGTCAAAATTCGAGGCGGGAGGCACGACGTGGCGAAACGTGTTGGCACCCAATCAGATGCAGACAGGCGTCGTCAGCCATTGATAAACAGGTTCATGAGTTCATAGCCGTTTGCAATGTGACGGCCTCGATTTTCAGCATTGATTTCGGTGAAGGATACCCCCGCATTAAGTGCGACGGAGCTTCCGGCGAAACAATAAGGTGGTGGGGTAGAAGTATGAGTGCGCTTGGCGACGGGTGTGGGGTGGTCCGGCATGACGAGAATTTTCCAGTGGTCCAACCGGCGTAGTTTTTCAAGAATGGGTCCAACGATGTGCTCGTCAATTTGTTCGAGGGCGCGAATTTTGGATTGTGCGTCGCCGTTGTGTCCGGCTTCGTCGGGAGCTTCGATATGCACGGTGACGAGATCGTAGTCATCGAGTGCCTGAACCGCTCGCTTGCCTTTCCCCTTGAAATCAGTATTGAGATAGCCGGTGGCGCCTGCGACGGGAAGGTAAGACCATCCGATCAGTGTGGAGATGCCCCGGATGAGGTCCACGGCGGCGATCGTCGCGCCGCGAATTCCGAAACGAGACTCGAACGTCGGCAATGTTGGCGTGTGTCCTTGTCCCCAAAGCCAGATCGAAGTTGCCGGACGTTCGTTGCGATTTCGGCGCTGCTGATTGACGGGGTGCTCCGCCAGCAATGATTGAGAGCGTCGCATCAGGTCAATGACGAGCGGAGCGTCTATTCCTTTTGGTAGATGGTGTGCGACCGGTTGATCGATGATGTCATGAGGAGGGGTGCAGGTGACATCAAATGCAGGGGCGTTTTTCAGCGTCATGAGATGGCGGTACATGACACCCGGGTAAAACTGGATGCGATCATTCGAAAGTTGACGATTCAAGTCACGGACGAGCACGTCAGCCTCGGTCTGGCTGATGTGTCCCGCCGAAAAATCGACCATCACATCGTTGAGAATCGTCGTGAGATTGCAGCGGAAGATCAGGTCGTCGGGGGCAGTTTTAATGTTTTGGGCGGCGGCCTCCAGTGGAGCGCGGCCGCAGTAATACACGGCTGGGTCATATCCGAGGACTGAGAGAGTAGCGACGTCGCTTCCGGGCGTAAAGCCTTGGGGGACAGTGACGGCGGTTCCGATTTGGCCATGGGATGCGATCCAGTCTATGTGAGGTTTGGTGGCGACTTCGAGACAGGTCCGGCCACCGAGTTCTGCCAGCGGCTCGTCCGCCGCTCCGTCAGGAAGAATGATCGCGTATTTGGTTCTGTTATTCATGTTGATGGAATCGTCACGACAAGGGTATGGGTCAATCAATCGACCCATCTTGTCGAAGGAGGATGATCATTCAAATTCTGACAAAGATACGACGGCGATACAGTACGTACATCGGGATTAGCAGGATCAACAGGAAAATCAGCGGATAGGCGACGGATACGTTGAACGGACTGTTCCAGATACATCGCAGGTGTTCAAAAATCCATTGCTTGATCGGGGTTTTTCCGTCGGCGAGTTTCGTAAAGGCGAGAATTCTGGCGATCACTCCGGCGGCCACATAAACCACAATGGCGTTGCTGCCGAACACGACAAACGGCCACGACCATTTGCGATAACCCCGGATGTCGATCAGCCAATAACAAATCGCCAGAAAATTCAGCGCCACCCCTGCCGTCGCCAATACATACGAACTCGTCCAGATTTTCTTGTTGATCGGGAAATCCATATTCGCCCACAAACCCAGAACGAGCAGGATGTTGGCGGCCACAAACAGACCGATCACTTTGTCGGTTCGTTCCCGACTGCTCTGCATCCACCGCCCGGTCACTACGCCGATCAATACCGACACGATGGCGGGCAGAGTGCTCAAAAGCCCTTCGGGATCCGGGTGCTCCTTATAAACATGAACGCCGAATACCCGCATGTCGATCCATTCCTGCAGAAGCCCGTTGGGTCCGTTCACACCGGTTTCGAAACCCCATCGCGGAGACAACCCCGTCACGATGACCCAGTACAGAATCAGAATCGCAATGATCGCCCCGATCCAATACTTCAGATTCGTGTGCATGATGATCAGCGAGGCGAAAAAGTAGCATAACGCAATCCGCTGCAAAACCCCGGGGATGCGAAGCTGCGTTTCTTGGAAATACGCAAAATCCACGCAGAAAAATACGATTGCTCCGACGAAGAGAGCAGCAGCCAGACTCTTGCGGATTTGTGTACCGAGCGATGCCCCGAATTGAAACAGCGGCCAATCGGCGTACAGAAATGCCAGTCCCGCAATCACGAAAATATAGGGTGCTGTTAGTCGAAAGAGCGACAAGCCTCCGAAAAAGTAGGAGGGAAGAACCTCGCCGGATCGCATTTGGTTGATCAGGTGCTGGTCAGGAAAACCCGCCAGAAACAAGCCCAGCAGAAAAAGGACAATCGTTCGGCGGACGACCTGTGCGAACATAAGGCTGCTGTTGCCTCCCTGCTCGAGCCGCTTCCTGAACGAAAAGGCCATCGCCACACCGACGATGAAGAGAAAAAACGGAAAGATCAGATCGGTGGGCGTCCAGCCGTTCCATGCGGCGTGCTCAAGCGGCCCATAGACATAGTCCCAGCTGCCCGGATTGTTGACGAGAATCATACCGGCGATGGTGATTCCGCGAAAAACGTCCAGCGAGACCAGACGTTCGCCACTCAGTGAAGGATTTAGCGAAGGATTTACAGTGTTCACCGTTCACCTCGGATAGTATGACGTGCGACAAGGTAGGGGCACGGCATGGCGTGCCCGAATCGCCTTCTGACAGGAACGGGAAAGTGACAAGATTGCTCGGATTTTAACTCGTTATCTCAACGAGGCCGACGGGAGTCGAACCCGCAACCTCCGCCGTGACAGGGCGGCGCTCTAACCAATTGAACTACGGCCCCGATTGCTCTTTAGAACCTACCCTAATACCCCCCTCCCTTTCAGGGAGCAAGATTTCTCGTCATTGATTTAACTCACAGCCTTTCGCAATTGTAGTCGGACGTGATAGAGGACCAATTTTGCCCCTACCCAGCGTCGGACTCGTGACAGCGTTCTGACCCATGCCGGTAAGCCAT
>CAIVHJ010000396.1 GCA_903905665.1 uncultured Phycisphaerales bacterium | reverse complement strand
TCTATTGCGAACAGATAAAATGATCTCCGCCCGATAGGGGTGGAAGACCGAATAGCAGGCTGCACGCGATGAAAGCAGGCTGCACGCGATGAACGTTTTGACGAAACCATCCGGTCCGAGTATTGTCTCTTGACAATATGCTACATAGCGGGGGTTGAATCACGCCGATTCGGGTCGCCAGCCAGTTTACTATCGCCCGCGCTAGGCCAGGCACTTTGCCAAAATATAAAAAAGAAGCACTAAACCCAGAATAACACGCGTCACAATCTGACGTCGCGATATCGCCTTTATATCTGTTCTGATCTCATCCAAATATTTCATTATTTTTTCTTCATCCATGTTTTGTTCCTCTCTTTTTCTTGTAAGGTGGGTCAATTACTCCGCGCTACATTCATGCTTGCCAGCGCAGGTTCGGTTTCCTTGCGGCGGCGACTTCGTCGAGGCGTTTGACCGGAGCGTGGTGCGGGGCGTTCTTGACCAGATCCGGGGTTTCTTTGGCTTCGCGCGCGATCTTGATCAAACAATCAGCGAAGCTGTCCAGCGTTCGCAACGATTCCGTCTCGGTCGGCTCGATCATCAAACAATGATGCACCGGCCAGCTCATGGTCGGCGGATGAAAATTATGGTCGATCAGCCGCTTGGCGATATCCAACTCCGTCACTCCCGAATCTCCGAACTCCGGAATCATGATGAATTCGTGGGCGTACGGACCCGCGAATGGCAATTTGTAATGCCCTTTCAAGCGAGCCGCCAGATAATTGGCCGACAGAACCGCCTTTTCGCTGGCGTTTCGCAAACCATCGGGACCAAGCGACCGAATGTACGCATAACACCGCACCAGCACGCCGATCTGCCCATAAAACGATCGCACCTTGCCGATGGTCTTCGGGCGATTCTCGTCCCAGTCATACGTGCCGTCGGATTTCTTGATCACCTGCGGGATCGGCAGAAACGGCGACAGTTGATTCGTCACCGCCACCGGTCCCGAACCCGGTCCACCGCAACCATGCGGCGTGCTGAATGTTTTGTGCGTGTTGATGTGCATGCAATCCACGCCGAAATCCCCCGGTCGCATGATCCCAAGCATGGCGTTCAGATTGGCGCCGTCCATGTACAACATCGCCCCCTGCTTGTGAAGAATGTCGGCAATGTCGCCGATCTGTTCGTCGAACACGCCGACCGTGTTCGGATTGGTCAGCATCAGTGCGGCGGTATTGCGATCGACTTTCTTGCGAAGATCGTCGAGATCGACCCGCCCGTTGGGTTTCGATGCCACCGTCTGCGCCACGCGACTGCACACTGTGCACGAAGCCGGATTGGTCCCATGCGCCGAATCCGGAACCAGCACATTGATCCGATCCTCGCCCCGATCCCGATGATAGGCGCTAATCACCATCAGACCGGTCATCTCGCCATGCGCACCCGCCGCCGGTTGAAGCGTCACTTCCGCAAGACCCGAAATTTCCTGCAAAAACACCCGCGTCTGATAGAGCAGTTCAAGAATGCCCTGCACCTGATCCGCCGGTTGATACGGATGCAGGTTGAGGAATTCCGGCATGGAAGCCGCTGCCTCATTGATCTTGGGGTTGTATTTCATCGTGCACGAACCGAGCGGGTAGAAATTAGCATCGACGCTGAACGTCCGATGCGACAACCGCGTGTAATGCCGAACCAGGTCCTGCTCCCCGATCTCCGGCAGCGGCGGCGGCTCACCCGCCAGCAATCCCGCCGGAATGCCCTCGTAACGAGCCGCGGGCTTCAGCCCGCGCGTTCCTTCCCGCGCATCCGACACATCATTCGGCGGCAGCGATACCGCGCAATTCCCAGCCGAACTCTCTTCAAACAACAACGCCAATCCTTGTTCCACGCTTGATTCCATATATCCTCATCCTTCCGGTAATTAACATAATGGTGGGCAGTGCCCACCCTACATTCTCATAAAAAAGATCTCAGAACGCACCGGTATCAAGCATTATCCTCAAATTCCACATCGAATGTGCGACGACAAGAGGCCAAATCCGTCTCGTATAACAAAAAAACGCACCGAAAAGCAATCCACCTATCAATGTGCTCACAACAAGTCTAGGACCAATATAAAGATGCAAAAGTCCGAACAAAATCGCAGTAACTACCACACTGAGCTTGGTACTCTTCAACAGATATTCCAATCTTGGAATAAGATACGCCCGCAGTATGAGTTCTTCCCTAAAAGCAGCAGCCAGCGTGCCGAAGACACCGAGAGTGCAAAGAATCCACCACTCCTGATGAATGTGATGTGAAGTCTTTGGTACCCAGTTGGATATTGGAAATCCCTCCATGAGATAATAAGAAATGATGTACATAAGACCAACTAAAACCACCGCCGTCAGGGGTCAATTCCGTGTTCAGTTGGAATTTGAGTGGCTCCTGTTTAAGCGACACGTTTTTGTTTTCCTTGAAGGGCGGTTTTCAACGCCGTTTTCAATTCTGCCAAGTAACGATAACCATCGACCTTTTGCAATCG
>CAIVHJ010000395.1 GCA_903905665.1 uncultured Phycisphaerales bacterium | reverse complement strand
TACCCTCCCTTTGTCGACCAACCCGGCTGGATCCTGGTCAATGAGCACCTCATGGGCCGAACCATCCTGGACATGGATGGTCGTCGGATCGAAGTGGTGAATGACGTACACCTGTTGGAGTCCAAAGGACGAATGATCATTATCCACGTGGATATTTCCTTCAATGGTTTTCTGCGGAAATGGGGTTTCCGAAGCGTTCGCTGGATGCGAGATCGGTTCATCTCCTGGAAATACGTTCAGCCGCTCTCGGTGGAAGATGCCGTGGCCACCGACGCCGTTTCCCTCTCTATTAACCGCAGGCAGATCAAGGAACTGCCCAGCGAGGATTTGGCGGATGCTCTGGAACTACTTTCTGGAAGAGAGCAGCAGGCTTTTTTCTCCGCCTTGGATTCGGAAAAAGCCGCCGAGACCTTGATGGATGCCGAACCTCGGGCCCAACGACAGTTGATTGCCAACCTTCGGCAGGAAAGAGCTCGAACCATACTCACGGAGGTGTCGGTGCCTCAGTTGGCGGCCCTGTTTTCCGTATTGCCGCATCATGACATGATGAAGATGATGGCTTTGCTGCCGGCAGACCAGGCCGAGCGCATCCGAAGTATCATTTCGGAACGAGAATCTACCGCCAAAGCACTGATGTCGGCGAACTATATGACGGTTTCACGAGAGGTGCCCGTGGGCGAGGTTCTAAAGCAGATCCGTTCGTCTAAGCGAGAACATGACAGTATTTCATATGTATATGTAGTCGATAAGGACGGTGGAGTGCAGGGAGTGGTGGACTTGCGCGAACTCGTGCTGACCGGTGATGCCATTTCCGTTGGCGAACTCATGGTTTCGCCGGTGGTGGCGGCGGAAGAGAATGACACGCGCGAGGATTTGGAAGAATTGTTTGCCAAGTATCACTATCGCATGATCCCGGTCATGGACGCCCAGGATCATATACTTGGCGTGATTCACTATAACGACATCATGAAGGGTCTTGTGACCCGCGTCAAAATCTGAGGCTGATCATGCCGCGCATTAGAATGACACCGATGGCCAAAATTGCCCTGTACTTTTTGAGAATTTATCTGCTGGGCATGTTGGTTTTAATACTGGTTAAGTTTATCAAGATTTTGCACTGAACCTGCTGCAATTCTTTCCTCAATCCAGCATAAGGCAATTAGTCAATCCCGAAACAGATTTACGGGGGTCGGGTGCATTGGTTGAGGATTGACGGGTGAAAGAAGATGGCATGTATCCTCGATGTGTTTCGGTGCCGTGTCGGTGGAAATTCGTGTTTCACCACAGTATAACAAGACGTGGCAATTTCGATTCCTCGCGCATGGATTATGGTGTAAGAGTGGCGAAGTGATTTATGAAGTCTGAAATCATCATTCGTCGTCATTTTGACATCCGCGGTCAGGTGCAGGGGGTGGGTTTTCGGCCGTTTGTGTATCGGCTGGCGGGTCGATGGGGGCTGAACGGGTATGTCGCCAATAACGATTACGGTGTGGCGATCGAAGTGGAAGGTCCATCGGATCATGTGTCGGCCTTTGGCGAGGCTATCACTGCGGAATTGCCGCCGTTGGCGCGAATTACCGATCTGCGATTTCACGACGTAACCTTGCTTGGTGAAGCAGATTTTCGCATTATCGAATCGCGTCGAGATACGGGTCGTCGGCCGGAAGTGACGCCCGATGCCGCCACGTGCGCCGATTGCCTGCGTGAATTGTTCGACCCGGTGGATCGGCGATTTCAATATCCATTCATCAATTGCACGAACTGCGGGCCGAGGTACTCGATCATTCGATCGGTTCCCTATGATCGTTCGGCGACGACGATGTCACAGTTCGTGATGTGCGGATCATGTCAACGAGAATACGACGATCCCGCAAATCGGCGATTTCATGCGCAACCGAACGCATGCCCGACCTGCGGTCCGCACTTGCAGTTCGTCATCGCCGGCGCCGATTCCAGCGCCTCTTCGTCCAACCGGGTTTCCGACGACGAATGCATTGAACGAGCAGCCCGGTTTTTGCGCGACGGAAAAATTGTCGCCGTTAAGGGAATCGGCGGATATCACTTGGCGTGTCGGGCGGATTCCGAAGAAGCCGTACAACGACTGCGTCAACGAAAAATCCGCGATGGTAAGCCGCTGGCGGTCATGGTTCCGGATATTCAGTCCGCCGAGAAGATCGGTGTCGTAGGTCCGACGGAGCGAATCGCGCTGACTTCCCCCGCCGCGCCGATTGTGCTCATTCCGCAAAAGTCCGGTCATAGGTTGGCGCCGTCGATAGCGCCTAGTTGCCGTGATTTCGGCGTGATGCTGCCGAATGCCCCAATACATCATTTACTATTCAAACTAGGATTAGGACCGATCGTGATGACGTCGGCCAATTTGTCGGGTCAGCCGCTGACTTATGAAGACGACGAGGCCGTGCGGGAATTGTCCGACGTGGTGGATGCTTTTTTGATGCACAATCGACCGATTTTTCGGCCGATCGACGATTCGGTTGTCTTCGCATTCCGCGACGACGTCATTCCGATTCGTCGGGCGCGCGGATATGCCCCGTTGCCGATCAGAACGACGGTTGCTTTTCCCGGAGATACGGAACCGAGCGTTTTGGCATTGGGGGCGGAACTGAAGTCATCCGTATGTTTACTGAATCACGGTGAAGCAATCGTCAGCGAACACCTCGGAGATTCGACGCATCCGCAGGCGTATCGCCATTTTGTTCGCGCCGTCAATCGTATGTCCGAATTGTACGAATTTCGTCCAACCGTGGTGGCTCATGATCTGCACCCGCAATATCTCTCGACGCAGTATGCTGGTGGAGCGAAGTTGCCGACCGTGGCGGTTCAACATCACCATGCTCATATTGCAAGCGTCATGGCGGAGTGGGATGAGGCGGGTCCGGTGGTGGGGATTGCGTGTGACGGGACGGGTTATGGAACGGACGGGGCGGTGTGGGGATGTGAGATTTTGCAGTGCGAGCGTGGTGAGTTTCGGCGGTTGGGTCATCTGGACTATTTTCCGCTGATCGGCGGGGATTTGGCTGCGATGGAGACGTGGCGGCCGGCGGCGGCGTTGTTGTACGCGGCGTTTCCGGATCGGTGGAAGGAGATTTTGTTGGAGCGCGCGGCGGCGGGTAATTTTCGCATGGATCGGTCTGTGCTGGAGTCCGTTGAGCAACAGATTCGCGGCGGGATCAATTCCCCGCCGACATCGAGCCTGGGACGGGTTTTTGACGCTGTGAGTTTTTTGCTGGGTTTGTGCGAGCGGAACCGGCACGAAGCCGAGGCGGCCATGACGCTGGAGGCGATTGCTCTGAACGATGCGTTGCCTCCGTATCATTATGAGACTGTTCAAACGGCCGATATGTTTGTTCTTTCAATCCTGCCGATGATTCGTGAAATTGTGGCCGATATGGAACAGGGCGCGCCCGTGGGACGATTGGCGTCCCGATTTCATGAGACGGTGGCCGATATGCTCGCTGAAGCCGCCGTGGGTGTCGCGCGAGCCGCCGGAATAGAAACCGTGGTGGTATCCGGTGGGTGTTTTGCCAATCGCGTGTTGCTTAAACGTATCGTGGACTTGCTCGAAAATCGGAATTTTCGGGTTTTGTATCATCGGCTGGTCCCATCAGGGGATGGGGGAATCTCGCTGGGGCAGGCGTATGTGGCGGTCTGGAAAGAAAAATCCGGCCTTGATTCGGCCGAATAAAACCTCACAATATACGAATTATCCCCATTGAGTATGAGGCGATGGAAGGGTGATCTTGTGATGAGACGCAGGGTGGGAGTCATTTTATTGTTGGGAACTTGCCTGGGGACTGTCTCTGGGTGTATGGGTTCGGCCCGACGCGCCGATCACATTCGGGCCGAGAAGTATGGCAAGGTATATTTCATCGATGGGGCGGGGAATCTGGGGTTTAATCGAAAGCAAAACGTGACGGACGGATTACGTCAGGCGGGATATCGGGGTGACGTTGAGGTCTTCGATTGGACCATATCGTTCAATCCTCTGGTGGACCAGTTGAATCTGCTGGGGAGCGCCCAGGCGGCTGGTCGGCGACTGGCCCGCAAGATCGAAGATTACCAAAAGCTGTATCCCGACAATAACGTGAACATCATCGCCTTGTCGGCGGGGACGGGAGTGGCCATCTGGGCGTGTGAGGATCTCCGAGGCGAAGTTTCCGTTGAGAATGTTGTGTTGTTGGGTTCTTCGTTGTCGTATGATTATGATGCGTCAAAAGCGCTGAAGCACATCAAGGATCACATTTTCGTTTATTACTCGTCGCAGGATCCGATTCTCAAGACCGTGGAGGTGGTGGGAACGATCGACGGCCGGCACGGACTCAAGACCCGTTCGGTCGGTCAGGTCGGCTTCAAGCCGAAGGACACGGAAACGGATCAAATTGTGAACATTCCGTGGTCTGCCGACTGGGAAAAGCTCGGCTGGGACGGTGGACACACCGATTGCACGAACTCGGCTTTCGTGAGGTTTGAGATTGCCAAGCGGATTCTTCAAGACCAATCGCCCTCCTCCATGCGCGACAATCAGGTCGCCTCCGGCCAATGATCCGGCGACCACCATTGATTGGACAATCCTCTTTTCAGCCTTGTCCTCACCCCCCGACAAAACATCCTGAAATTCATGAACCGGTTCAGCGGATTATTACGTGTATTCCTATAAGGCGTCATTATCGGTATATAGCGTGGTGCTGCCTGTTCGTGTAATGCAGGATATCCGTGATGCGGTATAAAAATCCGCGAGGTTTCTAATCGCCAAACCGCCAAAACCGCGATATCCTTACAGGGAAGACGCAAAGGATCGTCATTCACCTCTTGGAGGAGGGATACCATCATGCCGACTCACAATTGCGCCTGCGGCGCCGTATACCACTTCGACAATTCCATCGTCGGCCGTCGCGCCAAATGCAAAAAATGCGGAACCGTCTTCCACATCCAGGCCGATATGCCGACGAACACTTACGAAGTCAGCGAAATCGAGGACGAACCCGCACCCGCCGTCCTGCGAAACGTCGTCACGGTATCCGGTCCAAACGTCTCGCTTTCTGCGCCGGCACCCTCGGCGGTATCGAGCTACGGACAGGATGTTGTGGATTATCTCAAAAGTCTTTTGAAGACATTTCTATTCCCATTTTCGCTTCACAACCTGATGATGATGGGAATCATCTGGTTCATTCTGATGGTGGGACAAGTGGCCAGTTTCGCGCCCTTATTCGGTTTTCTAGCCAGTTTGATCGTATCCGCATTTTACGCCGCCTTCCTGTTCGAGGTCATCGGTTCTGCAGCCAACGCAGAACCGGAACTGCCCACCATCGAGGTCTCAACCAGTTTTGTCGAGGAAATTGTCTATCCCGCACTGAAGATGTTGGCCAGTCGCTTACTCGTCATTCTGCCCGTCATTGCCTATCTCATTCTGTTGGCGGTAATTGGCGAATTCAGAGGCCCCACGGGGGGATTGACCGCCATGAACAATCCACCCACGGTCCTGCTTATAGGAGCCGCAATACTGGCCGCCTTGCACAATCCACTCAATCTATGTGTTGAGCCTTCGATTCTGTCTGCCTTGATGCTGGGAGGCATGATTTTATGGCCAATCGTAGTCCTTTGCGTTGCCTTGGGGGAACTTTCCTCGCTTCTCCGAATCGACTTGGTCATCCTGACGATTCTCCGAACGCTTCCCGGATACATTCTTGCGGTGGCCATGGTCTATGGGACATATTGGTTGGGCAATTTCCTCATGGGTGTCGCTGGTGCTGCCACCGTGATCAGTTCCGGAGCAAACGTCACGACCATTCTTAATCGCATGCTGGTTCTGAGTCTCTTTTTTCAGGCCATCATTTTGTATACTGATGTGGTCGCGATGCGGGCGGTGGGGTTGTATTATCATCACATGAAACGGTACTTCGCGTGGTCGTGGGAATAATGTTCATGGAGCACCGGGCAACGAGGGTGCTGTTGACCATTCTTTGAATACGAAAAACACGGCCGCCACGATGAACGAAAAACCTACCAGATAATTCCACTTGAGCGGTTCTTTGAGATACAGAATCGAGAATCCACAGAACACGACGAGCGTGATGACTTCCTGCATGAGCTTGAGTTGAGCGGCGGTGAACGTCTGATGTCCCCACCGATTGGCGGGGACCTGGAAACAGTACTCCACGAACGCGATCAGCCAACTGATCAAGATCACTTTCCACAAGGCCACCCTTTTGAATTTCAGGTGACCATACCATGCGATCGTCATAAAAATGTTGGAAATCGTCAACAGGATCACCGTGGACATACGCACCTCCGGGACTCAAAAAAGAGAAAGGGGTCACTTCTGAAAGATTGGAAGAAGTCGGTTGGGCATTTGCAGGATGATCAGCGCCATGGCGGTTCCGTACTCGTTTCCCGCCTGACCCTGCCAATATCCCTCTTCGGATTGTTTTTCGAGAATTTCATCGCGAACCGCCGGCCACCACGTCCGCCAGAATTTATCCCCGGCGAGGAACATTGCCTGCGCGGCATAATAATGACCGTAAAAATAATGCCCGACGCTTTGTTCCTGCGGCGGCAAAAACTGCATCAGATATCCCAGCCCCTTGTCCAGCTCCGGGCCGGAGTATATCCCCGCATATTGAAGTGCCGCCACACCGGCTGCCGATCGCGCAAACGCCGATCCCCCCGAATTCAACATGTACCGGAATCCCCCGTCAGGATTCTGGCTCTTGCGAACGTACTCCACCGCTTTGTCGATCGTATCCTTTGGCACGTAAATTCCGGCGTTTCGTGCCGCGCGCAGCGCCATGATCTGACAAATCGTCACCGAAATATCCGCATCCGCTTTGACCGGCTGATACCGCCAACCTCCCTCGTCATTCTGGGTGCCGATAATCAGCCGAATGGACTTGCGAATCGCCTCGCGCAATTCCGGCTGGGGGGACATTCCATAGGCTTCCGCCAAAAACAACGTCGCAAATCCGTGATCGTACATCGGGCCGTGCGACGTCTCCGCCGCCAACAATCCGCTCTCGCTCCGCGAAGCCAAAATAAAATCCACGCATCGCCGAACGTTTTGGCCATAGCGTCCGCGCCCCGGCGTGTCCCCGTCCGCCAGAAACGCCAGCCCCGCCAGTCCCGTAATCGCCGTGTTTTTTCCGTAATTTGAATCGCTCCCGTACGAGCCGTCCTCACTCTGCTGTGCCGCCAACCACGTCAACCCCTTCTCGACAATCCCACTCCATCGCGGCGTGAGTTCGTCACCCCCAACTGTTATCGTCGGCCGCAACTCGTCAACCGGTGACACCGGTACTTCTGGCGGTGCAACCGGTTGCGATGTTGGAGGCGGCGAATCGGGAACCTCCTGTGCCCGGACCGGCACCGACGCGCCGACCCACCACAAAATCGCGATCATCCATCGCATCTTCACGTCAATCGCCTCGTGGTTTTGACTCCGCTTCGTCCTGACCCAGTGACTCAAAATATCGCTCGATCCATTTTCGGTATCGTTCGGAAAATTCCTCGTTCATTCCCTGAATAATTTCTGCGCGATCCCGCGGCGGCAAATTCCCCCACGACCTGCGGTGTTCCCTCATCTCCGCCGACTTCCCCGCTTCCACGTCCTCACCCTTCCCGGTGGTATCATCCTGCGACGCTTCGTCCCCCTTCGCCAACTGTTCTTCCGATTTTTTATTTTCGCCGGCCTCCCCTTCGTCCCGCTGATCACTCTTGGGTTGCGGCGAAGGTTTCCCCTTTCGAAGATTCTGCTTCGCCATTGCAATGGCCGTGTCTATTTCCTTCAATACGGCTTCCTGGATTTCCTGCGTTTGTTCCCCCGTGTCGAACCGATCCGCCAACCGTTGCTCGCAACGATCCATCCCGCGAATGATCCGAGTCATCACGTCCTCTTCCCCGCCTCCTTCGATCTTGCGAATCAGCCGTTCCCTCGCGTCGTCATCCGGCGGCGACGGTTCTTTGGACACTCCGTGCGCCCGGGCAACCCCCGCAATCGCAACAGCGCTTACCAAAACCCACATCGCTTTTGACAATCCCGACATCATCCACCTGAACCAACTTGGGTTTTACTTTTTCTGAACCACTTCCAGCACCCGTTGATGAACCTCCTGCGGCGATCCCCGACCGTCCACAATGTGTACCGGTCGCGGATAGACCTTCGGGAGCGACAAAAACATCTCACGCACCCGCCGATGAAACTCCATCGGCCGCGCCTCCATCGCATCCGTCATCGCATCGGTAAACATCGGCTGCTGACCCGAATTTTTTTTGCGATTTCTTCCCGCCTGAGACGATTTGCGACCCATCCGCTCAAACCCGGCTTCCACGTCAATATCCAGCACGAATGTTACATTCGGCCAAGTGTCTCCGATCGCATACGGCGCCAATTCGATCACCCGCCGAACGTCATACCCCGCCGCTCCCTGATACGCGCACGTCGCCGACACGAACCGGTCGCATATTACTACTTTGCCCGCCGCCAGCGCCGGCTCGATCTTCTCGCCCGCCAGTTGGGCCCGGCTCGCCATAAACAGCAACGTCTCGCACCGAACGTCCATCTCCGACAGATCATATCCCAGCAACACGTGCCGAATCCGGTCTCCAATCACCGTCCCGCCGGGATCCTTGCACTGCACCACTTCCAGCCCCTGCGATTCCAGATGCGAAGCCAATAACCGAACCTGTGTCGTCTTTCCGCATCCATCCGGCCCGTCAAACACAATAAACTTTCCTGCCAATTTCTTCATCATCTTATGACCCATCGGCGGTGATCAATCTTAACATTCCGTTGAACCTGTCCCTTAAACACAGCACGAGTTCCGTATTCATTCCGTATCGACACATTATCCCCTCGGTACAACTTCTGAGCAATCACGCAATCTCGTCCGAAACTCGGCTTGCCGTCGTCCCTCTTGAGCACGGGTGCAGGAATCGTCAGAGCAACCGTGAAAACGGAGTCTCCGAGTAGCGGAGAAACCCAAACGGTCAATAAACGCCTGTTCCTCTCTTGACAGATTCCATTTCATGAAATAGAAGCGAGACCGCAGAGGAGCGGTTCTTGCCGGAAACGGTCGTTCAGCGATTTTATCGTTTTCATGCGTCCGTTTATGACGCGACGCGATGGATGTTTTTGCGCGGTCGGCGTGCGGCGACGGCGATGCTTGAGTTGCAACCGCACCATCAGGTGCTGGAGGTCGGATGCGGAACGGGATTGAACTTTCGATTGATCCTCCCGCATCTTGATCCGAATCGAGGTCGGCTGGTGGGGATGGATTTTTCAAAAGACATGCTGGTTCGCGCCCGTCAAAGGGTGAAACAAGCGGGTTGGTCCAACGTCGAACTGGTCGAGTCGGACGCCGCCGAAATCCAATGGCCGGATCGGTTTGACGCGATTCTGTATTCCTATAGCCTGAGCATGATTCCCGATTGGTCTCGATCGCTTCGGAGCGCGAGCGACCATCTGGTGAACGGAGGCCGTCTGGTTGTGCTCGATTTTGGAACGTTTCACGGATGGGGGCCGTTGGGTGCGTTGGCACGGGGCTGGCTGAAATGGAACCACGTCGAAACGCGACGCTCCTATGGAGTGGAGATGCAAAATCTCCTCGATGATGTTCGCTTGCAGGAGCGGCTCGGCGGATACTATTTCATCGCGGTGGGAAAAAAAGACACGTGACCGATCGAAGGACCGAAAGGATGGAAAAGCAACAGAGGCTGTCGGAAACCGACAGCCTCTGTGATCTTTGGGAAAAACACTTTACGAACGACGATTAACGACGGTCGCGTCCATGTCCACCCCCGCGAGGACCCCCTCGGAATCCACCGCCGCCACCACCACCACCACCACCACCACCACCACCACCACCCGTCCGCGGTTCGCGCGGTTTGGCGATGTTAACGGTCAGCGCCCGACCGTTGTGATCCTGACCGTTCAGGGCGTCAATGGCAGCCTGAGCTTCCTCATCGGAACTCATCTCCACAAACCCAAACCCTTTGCTCCGGCCGGTGATCCGATCCGTGATGACCTCGGCGCTTTCCACTTTTCCGTGCTGGGACAGCATCTGTTCCAGGTCTGAGCTGGTCACGGTGTAGCTCAGATTTCCAACATACAACTTTTTGCCCATCGTATTTGCTCCTGTCGATGGCCAATCAGACCCGCATTTTGACTTTCAGGGTCCTGGTGAAAGGGGCCTCCACATTCGGGCCCAAGAAGGTAGGAAGACGATCCGGGCAAAGCGATCCAGACATGAACATCATGCATACTCACATGCGTCAGAGGACGTCCGCCGTTCGACAAACCAACCGTTGAGTATTATACCCTGCGCTGGATTCTTTGAAAACAGCGCCGTCAAAAAAAACTGAACCTTTTCTCTCATTATCAAAGATGTGTTAGAGCGGCGAAGGCGGCTGTTCTTGGCCATCCATCAATTGATGTAATCTGATCGGTCCATTGGTGTTGCGCAAGATACAGGCGGATGATAACACCATAGATATGGGTGTCTTTGCTTGCGATAATACTAGCCATTGGGGTGCAGTTGGTGCGGATTTGCCTCTCTTGGCGCAGGAAACCAAAATCTGTATCCTGAACACCACCTTGGGGTTGCGAAAACATCTGGTGAAAAGCCAGACGGTTCGATTATAATCCGTCAAAGGGGGATGGAATGCGGTGGTATTGGCCGTCTCCCAGCTGAACGATTTTGACAAGGATAAGGACGCGATGTCAGACAAACGATTTCGACGCATTATGAATATTCTGGCGCAGTTGCGGGCAAGGCAAACCTGCACGGTGGAAACACTCGTTCGGCAATTGGACGTGGACCGTCGAACGATTTTCCGCGACATTCGCACGCTGCGTTGCGCCGGTGTTCCACTGGAATACAGTCGCCGGATCGACAGTTATCAGGTGGCGCCTTCCTACTTTCTTCCGCCGTTGGATATGTCGGTGGAGGAAGTGTGCGAATTGCAAGACCTGATCCACAGCAATAATCGCCCGGAAACCCCAGCCGCCAAAAGCCTCAAACGCAAGGTTCAGTCCCACGCCAAAATCGCCGGCTCGCTGATGCGGGCCGATTCCCGATGACGCACCAGAAAATCCGGCCATAAATCACAGAACGAAGGAAATCACGACGAACAGCGGGATGAGAATGGCGATGCTGTAGAGCATATAGCCGAAGAAAGATGGCATCTTAACTCCCGAAGTTTCGGCGATGCTTTTGACCATGAAATTCGGGCCGTTTCCGATGTAGGTGTTGGCGCCCATGAAGACGGCGCCGAGACTGACGGCTGCGAGCAAGTCCTCGCGGATGTAGTGTTGGCTGAGCAGTTGTAAAATTCCGGAGCCGGGAGAGTGAGTGAGCGAATTGGCTGCCTCGAAGAATACGACATACGTCGGGGCGTTATCCAGAAAGCTCGATAGTAATCCGCTCGCCCAGAAATACTTCACCGGTGAATCCAATCCCATTCGCGGTCCTTGGAGGTTGAGAATTTCGATCGGAACTTGCATCGCGATGAAGATGCCGAAGAACAGCGCCGCTACTTCGATGATGGCGGAGTAGTCAAACTGGTTGCGAATTCGCCCTTCGACGGAAACGCACAGTAGCGAGCACGCGACCAGGCCCAGCATGATCGCCTCGCGCAGATAAACGGGCGTGACGAATGAGGTTCCGGGAAACGGCTGGCCCGGTACGACGAGTCCCACGCACAGAATCACGCCCAACAGCAGCGTCACATTGAACGAACCGACGAGGCGCAGTGGTTCCACAGCGGCGATGTCGCGCCGGATGTCCGTCGGTGATTCGTGTCGATACGCCCAAGTGTCCCAGATGAAATAGATCAGGAGCAGTACCCCATTGAGGGTCATCCAATACGGAAACAACTTCAGCGTCCATAGAAACGGCACACCTTTCAGATAGCCCAGAAATAGCGGTGGATCCCCGATCGGCAGCAACAGTCCGCCGCAGTTACACACCATGAAGATAAAGAAGATGACGGTATGGGTCTTTAGTTTTCGTTCGGCGTTGGTGGACAGCAGAGGCCGGATGAGCACCATGGCTGCGCCGGTAGTGCCGATGAAGCTGGCCAAGATGGTCCCGGCGCCCAGAAACATGCAATTGGTGGATGGGCGGGCGCGCAGGTCGCCTCGTAAATTGATTCCCCCGCTGATGACGTACAGGGAGAACAGCAGCGTGATGAACGGCACATATTCCGCCAACAGACTGTTGCACAAAACCGCACCGACCGTTGATCCGCCGGAAGAGGTGGCGTGTTGATGCGTGAAGTGGTTGTCGAGTCCGCCGGGATGAAGGAAATAGTAGTACCCCAGTGTTGCGAGTCCGAGAATCGTAGCGAGCAGAAATTTATTTTTGTTGGAATGCCACCAGTGTTGCGCAGCGGGGATGAGCGGCAATACGGCAATGCCCAGCAGCAGTGCGACAAACGGAGCGACCGCCCACATCGGCGGCGAGAGATTTTCGATTGTGGATTGCGGGTTGCGGATTTCGGAAGGTGTATTTTGATTGGGGATCTCTGGAGCATAAGTCGATGGGGCATGATTCACGGAGGGTTGGGGAATGGCGCCGAAAAACAGGAGGATCAGGTATACAACGATTAGTCCGACGAGGCCTAGCGCGACAGAACGACACGACCATCGCACGTGAAGTCCCGCATCCGCCGAAGCCTCCGTCGGATTATCGCTCGCAGGGCATTGGTTCGAATCAGTCATCAATCGTTCCCGTCATCTTCAATGAAACCATCATCCCAACGTGTGAAATCATAACGAACTGGGGAATCGCTCCACAATGGCCCGATAAAAAGATTAGGGGGTACGCTGATTGCTTTTTAGATGGAACGATTTTACGATGAAAGAATTCACGGTGGGGGGCTGGGTTCATGATTCAAAGATTGACATGGGTTGCGATGGGTCTGTCGGGACTGATTTGGGTGTGTTGTGGGTGCACCAATGACTTACACGGAAACAATCTGTCGCAAATGAAGACAGCAGATTTGACCATTGACGGTCAGGTGTTCCACGTTTGGTTGGCGCGAACCGGCGAGGAGCTGAGCAACGGTTTGATGTTCGTGACCGCCGATCAGATGGCGCCGCTGGAGGACGGAACCCAGCGAGGAATGTTGTTTGTGTTCGGGGATGAAGCCGAACGATCATTTTGGATGCACAATACCCTCATCCCGCTCGATATCGCCTTTGCTCGCACCGACGGCACGATCATCCGAATACACACGATGGAACCGTTGTCGGACCAGAACTATTACTCCGACGGACCGGCCCGGTTCGCCCTGGAAGTCAACGCAGGAGTTTTTGCGCAGCTCGGAATTGCCGAAGGCGATCGAATGGAAATTCCATCCTCCGTCTGGACCGAATAAACATGGAACATTCCGGAAAACCAAGTTCGCGCCCGCCGACGGGGCGACGACGGCTTTGGGTGCTTGTTGTGATTGTGACGGCAGGGGTCGTCGCAGCAATCACCCTAACCTATTCTCGCCCCGGTAAACCGGTCGAAAAAAACCGACTGGACCAGATGAAAACCGCCCGCATTCACATCGGGAACCACGAATGCGAGGTATGGATCGCCCGAACCGAAAAAGAACACGAGTATGGACTGATGTGGGTCCGAGCCGATCAAATGGCCCCGCTTCCTGACGAAACCGAGCGGGGGATGCTGTTTGTTTTTGACGACGAGAAACCGCGTTATTTTTATATGAAGAACACGATTATTCCTCTGGATATTGCCTATGCCCGGACCGACGGAACAATCGTCAAGATTTGCACGATGACGCCGCTCGATACGTCAGATTATCCATCGGGGCTTCCGGCGCGGTTGGCGCTGGAGGTTCGGGCGGGAATTGGGGCCCGCTGGAACATCCACGAAGGAGATCATCTGGAAATTCCCCCAGAGGTGCTTAATATGGGTGGCTGAATCGACCGATCTGAAGGAAATAAGTTCGGTCCCGTGAAAAGGCAGGCTATGTCTTCCGTCCCTAAAATCATGATTGTTCGGGAAACTCAGCAAATTCACGATGCCGTTCGTGCGATGGGCGAGAATCTTCGCAGTTCTGCATATGAATGCCTGTCGTGTCAGGACGCCCTTCAGCATCTGGGGGAGTTCAATCCACAAGTCGTGATCATTGATTCTCCGATGGCGACCCCGCCGGGAGGGGCCGAAGCCATGGTCCGGCTGTTCGACTCGATCGACGCCGTCGGCGTGGCGTGCCTGATCCTGGTTGACGGATCGTTCCAGTGCCATCATCAGATTCCCGAATGGGTGCAGGTAACCCGGGGAGACATTTCCGCCGACGAGTTGTACGGTCGTTTGGCTTCGATTCATCACTATCAGCAGATCGTGCGACGGGCCCAAACAGAAATGCGCCACATGCAACGATTGAGCCAGCACATCAACAAGCAGTTCGCCGAGGTGGATCAGGACATGCGGTTGGCGAGGCGGTTGCAGGACGAGTTTTTACCACGAGTGATTCCACAACTGGACGGGGTTCGGTTTTCGGTGCTTTATCGTCCGGCTTCATGGGTTTCGGGCGACATCTATGACATTTCCCGAATGGATGAACAGCACGTGAGTTTTTACGTGGCGGATGCGGTCGGGCACGGTATGGCGGCGAGCCTGCTGACGGTGTATATCAAGCGAAGTCTGGTCAACAAAGAGATCGGTCCTGCCGGTTATCGCCTGCTGAAACCCTCCGAGACTTTGTATCGACTCAACGAATCATTGGTGAGCGAGCGACTCAAGAACTCGCAGTTCGTGACGGTCAGTTACTGCGTGTTCAATATTCGCGAGCGAACACTGCAGTTTGCTCGCGCGGGGCATCCGTTCCCGATTCTGGTCGATCCCGGCGGAGAAATGAGGGAACTCAAAAGCGATGGATCGATCCTTGGACTTTTTGAGGGTCAGGAATTTCCAGACAAAATAGTTCAGCTGGTACCCGGCCAGAAACTTATCCTGTTTAGCGACGGGATGGAGTTGGCGTTTGTGGAAAACCGCGATTCGCAGACAGGGGAGCCCCGTTACAAACGCGAATTTCAGAAAATCGTAAGCCTTTCCGGTCAGGACCTGGTTCATCATCTCGAACAGATCATGGATACCGAGGAGGGCAGCCTCAATCCCCGCGACGACGTGACCATGCTCGTCGTTGAAATCACAGGTTAGAACAGTCTTATCCCATCCACCCTTATTTCGCACCCCATCGGTCTCCATCCGCATCCCGGAAGTTGCTTTGGCATATAATGTTAAGGGCCGATCCCATTACCCCTCTCCCCTTTGGGGGAGAGGGTAGGGTGAGGGGGAAAACAAGGAATTGTAACCCTCCCCTCGCCCCTCCCTGAGCAAGATTTCTCGTCAAGGAGGTGAGGGTGATGCATAACTATCCATGGCTGATATTGTTACACCTTGATGTGTGTTTTGGGAACATGGAGGTGAACAATGGACAGCCATGGATGGCG
>CAIVHJ010000394.1 GCA_903905665.1 uncultured Phycisphaerales bacterium | reverse complement strand
CGCGGCGACGAAGCGTATTTGGAGACTACGATGAGGAGCCGCAACGCCGCAGACAGACTCGCCCCACCGCAACCCACAGGGACGGCACCATCCGCGGCGCATCCCTGTGTCGCTCGTCGTCACCAATGCCTCCAACATTTGCTCCTCCTCGCTCCTTGGGCTGCTGGCGGCTGGTGCCGTCGCGGCCATGCGGGTTATTCGGATAGGCTCTTAATTCATCGGAGATATCTCCGCGTGAACTTTCGCAATTTTGATCGTTGATTATACGGCCCGCTTCGGGGCTGGAAACAGGAATTTTGAGATTTTGTAATGGTACGAATTCCTTTCCGAACAGCGAAATAATTTTTCCCCACCACAACGTCCGTCGCAAGACACCGGATACCGGGCGCAGGAAGATTTGAGCAGTGGGTGTGTTGAAAACCGGAACAAGTCGTGAAAAAGGGTGTTCCATAGCGATGCCGAAAATATCACCAGATTGACCTCCGTGAAGTTTGTCTTTCAACTCCTTCGTCGGTCAGTCTGTTTCTTATGATTGTCCTGAAATGTTAAAATAACGTCTGAAAAGTGTAAGAGTTTACACCCGTCGTCCGACCATCAGCAGATCGGCGCCGACGGGCATCGGAATGAGGCGATCGAAGGTTTGGATGATCGACCATGCCGGATCGGTTCGATCGAGGGTTTGTTGGGAAATATGCTTCCGGCGAAGCAACCGGCGAACCAGCCAGCCGATCAATAACCCCGGACCGTTGAAGAATCGAACGTCGGTGACTTCGAAACCGGCGTCTTCCATGAGGTCCTGCAGGTATACCCGATCATAGCGACGATGGTATCCCATCGCCCGATCCAGTGGGGCGTACAAACTCGGTGCGGCTGGCACCACCACAATCGCGTGGCCGTTTCGACACAGCAAATCGCTCATGACTTCCAACTCAAAAAGATCGTCGGAAGAATACTGCAGAAAATCGACGGCGAGCAGCGTGTCAAAGGCGGATCGCGGAACCTGTGGATTCGGACAGTGATCGTATCGGGCACACACGCAGTCAATGTTAATCGAGTAACCGAATCGTTGGAGGGCATGAAGGTGGCGGGCCGGTTCGGCTTCGACGGCAGTCACGGATTCATAACCGGTCAGGAGTTCCGTCAGCTCTCCGCCACCCGATCCCAATTCGCAGATGCGACCTTTGAGGTACGGCTGGATGAGCGAAAAAACGTATCGGGCGTAGCCGGGTCCGAAGGAATATCGGCGCGACAGATTCGTTCCCGGCAAGCCGGAATCGGGATCGAAGCATCCATCTGCCTCATCCCCCGTCCGCGAAATCGTGGACCGACATGTCGATATCAAACGGTATCATTTCGGATGATTCTTTCCCCACCTAACGCGTTGTCACCGAATGACAAGCCTTGAGGTGTCCAACTTCAGATTATACCGACAGCGGATTCGGAATCGACTGTGAATCCTGAAAAATCATCGCCAAAGCCCGATAACCTCGTACGAAAGACACGCCAATCAAGGGATTCATCTTGTGATCCGACGATCCGAACTCCGATAAAAAAAGCATCATGATCATGGACGCGAATCGGATACAGGCGGCGGAGCGACCCCAAACGCCATGGTGGGCGTGGGCGGCGCCGGCGGGGATTTTTTTGTTGTTTCTGGTGCTGTTCTGGCCGCGACCGTTTGCGATTCCATTCGGGGGGGACAACTTGCTGTACTTCGACGGCGCGCGACATATCGCCGAGAACGGACGATATGAATCGGACTTGTTTCACAAACCGGCGGTTCCGGAGGTATTGCATGCACCGCTGTTTCCGCTGATATGGGGCGGATTGATGCGCACGGGATTATCCGCCGAATCGGCCTTATTTGTCTTGCACGCGTTCTTTTTGTCGGTGCTGGGCGCGGTCGGAGGAACGCTGGCGTATCAGATCACCCGATCGTGGAAAGGCCCGTTGATCTGGATCGTTCTGAGCGGTTTCTGGCCGGGCGGATACAACTGGGTTTTGTGGGTTCGTCCCATGACGGAAACCGGCAGCACTGCTGTTTTTATCGTGGTGGTGTGGATGCTGTCGCACGCGATACAGACCGAATCCACTCGAAGTTGGACGTGGGTCATCGGCGCAAGTGCGTTGGCGGGTCTATCGGCGGCGATGAAAATCATCGGTATTTTTTCGTTTCCGGCGATTGGGGTGGTGAGTCTGGCTTTGGCGCTGCGAAGAAACTCCCGCGTCCGATGGTGGCTTCCGATCGGGGTGGTCCCGTTGCTGATCCTTCCTCATGCGATCTGGTGTATTCGCAACTGGTTTTTCGTGGGAGCCGTTGAAGTCGGGCGACCTTCGCATTCGCTGGCGGCGATGGAACCCCTCATGAAAACGACGAGTGCAGCCATTTTGAGTTGGATACTGCCGCTGCAGTGGGCGGAACCGCTCAACGCCGCAATCCCTCCGGGATGGGTAATCGGCGGATTGACCGTGGCGGCACTGCTGCTTGGCTTCATCGCGTGGCGGCATCGGAAAACCGAAGCCATGCTGGGAAGCTCAATAGCACTGATCGGATGCCTGACGCTGACGGGCCTGATGACTTCGCGGTTTACAGAGGAATCGCGCTACTGGGCCACGTTCATTCCCTGTCTGGCGCTGCCGGTATTAGCCATTCCCAACCCGAATTCACGTTTGGGTCGGTGTGTTTTCAGGACCGTCGGAACTCTGTTTTTGCTTTTTTGCTGTGCCCGATTTGCGGTGTCGTATCGCACGCTTTGGTATGAAACAACGGCGGGGTTTTATGTGCAGCAGATTTTTCTGGTCGTTGCGCTGGTGGGTGGATTGCATTATCTGCAATCGGTGATCCGAGGCGGGTGGAACGACGAGGAGCATTGGTCTGCGCGGATGACTGCGATAGTGTTGACCGTGCCTGTTGCGGTTGTGTTTTGGCGATATGCCGAGGCGGTACGACCGTGGATTGTGTATAGTCCTCTGATCGTCGT
>CAIVHJ010000393.1 GCA_903905665.1 uncultured Phycisphaerales bacterium | reverse complement strand
CGATGTGCATCAGCACCAGCGAAGCAACCGCCGGAAAATACCACGTGCCCCAACCCAGCCCCGACACCAGCGTCCAATACGGGAGTATCGAAATGATCACACCCACCCCGAAGATCACGATCATAATCCACGGCCACCGCCGAACGAGATGATACGTGTTTTTTGTGAACCCCTGGATGACTTCACCGACGCCCCGATACATCTGGACCTGAATCCAGTCCGCGGCGGCGACGAATCCCTGATAATATCCGGCTGACCGAACCTGATAACCCAGCGTGATGTCATCCACCACGGCGTCCTTGATGCTTTCAAAAGCACCGGCGGCTTCCAAGGCGTCACGCCGAACAAGATTAAAAACACCCCCGCCCAAAGCCCACAACGTACTCCGCGTTCGCTTCTGCAAAAAAATCGGAAGCACCACCCAGCACACCATGTAAAATCCAGACATGATGACCGCTTCCAGCGGGCCTCGACTGAGCAAATTGGGCCAGACAAAAAGCATCGCAAGATCACGATTTTGTGCATAGGCCATCGCCCGGCGCAGCAACCGGGGATCATATTTCACGTCCGCATCGACAAACAGCAGCCAGTCCCCCGTCGCAGCTTTTCGCCCGATTTCCAGCGCGTTGAGTTTCCCAAGCCACCCAGGCGGCGGTTCACTGCCCCGAAGAATTTTCAGCTGCGAAAACTCTTGCCCCAGTTCCGCCAAAATCTTCCCGGTGCGATCGGTCGAACCGTCGTCCACCACGATAACTTCAAAATCAGGATAATCCTGTCGACAAAAAGACGTGACGGCTTCGCGTATGTCGCGTTCCTCGTTGCGAGCGGGCACGATCAGCGAAACCCTCGGCCAGGATTTCAAAGCGGGCGGCTCGCACGCCGAAAGGTCTTCAATGATCCACCCATTCAGAACGAACTGAATCGAGAAGATCACCCAAATCCCGGCGCCCATCCATAACAATACCGTGAGGATCATACAACCCGTTCTGTTGATATTTGGACCAAGAAACAGACAAGGAGCCGCGTGGCTTTAGCCCGCGCGTCGCCTCAAGTCTGCGTATCAGACACCTTGGGAGTTGCTGCCATTGCCATGAACCGATCATGGAGGCGTCGCAGCAGGAGATAGGCGCAAACAGCGCCGATCATCGCCATCGTCATATCCCACTGCGAATCCCAGATGTCCCCCTGCAATCCCAGCCAGTCCGCCCCGCCGGTCGGATAAAAGACTTTAACCATCCACATTTCCAGTAATTCATAAAACGCGATGATCGCAAGACACACCGACACCGTCAGAAAGCACAGCATCCTGCCGCGATGAAGCGGTGTCAGGCGGATCAGGATTTCGCGCGCGATGACGGCGGGCACAAACCCCTGAGCAAAATGCCCCACCCGATCATAATGATTGCGCGACAGATCGAGCACGTCCTTCAACCAGTTGAATAGCGGCATCTCGGCATACGTGTACTTGGCTCCGACCGCCAAAATCGCATAGTGACAAAACACCAGCACATACACCAGATTCGAAAACCGAAACCGCCGATACGTCGCTGCCAGAACGAGTACCCCGACCGTCCCGGGTACCAACTCAAACACCCATACCCCATAATCCCGCGGACGATAACCCGACCACGCGACGATGATCATTTCAAGCACGATTAAAACGATCAACAAGTGCTTCTGTCTCATGTCTGTACCATACGGGCCGCTCTGATGTTGTCAACCTTCTGTCCTTAAGCAGTCAGGAGACAGGTGCGGGTGGAGGGCAGGAGTCTTTGGGTCAGGACTCCTGTTTCCGTCGTGCCCGGAGTATGATATTACTGTTCCAGTTAGCCTCGATTCCACACAGTTCAACAGGAGTATATCTGATGAAACTCAGTTGGCAGCGACAAACTCTGCATCCCAAACACAAGTTCGCCACTTCTCAGGGAGTCAGTGAAAAAAGAGTGACGATCGTCCTGCGACTGGAACACGACGGAATCGAAGGCATGGGCGAAATTATTCCGTCGGAGTTGTACGGTCAAACGCTGGACTCGGCGGAAGAAACGCTGAACGCCGCACGGGAATTTCTGGGTGATGATCCGTTCGTGATCGAACCGATTGTGCAACGGCTGATCGACCGATTCGACGGGCAGCGCGCCACGATCGACGGCATCGACGCCGCACTGCATGACTGGTGCGGCAAGAAACTTGAAATCCCGGTCTGGCGTCTTCTGGGATTATCGGCGCCCAAAAAACAAACCACGTTTACGATCGGCATCGCGGACACGGACGAAATCCGGGAAAAAGTGGACGAAGCATTGGCCGCCGGATTCGACGCCCTGAAAATCAAGGTCGGCGCGCCCAACGATCACGAAACGCTGACGTATATTCGCTCGGTGTTCAAAGGCCCACTGTTTCTGGATGCGAATCAGGCGTGGAAACCGGAAGAAGCCCCTCGGCGAATCGTCGAACTGGCTCGGTTCCAGCCGACCGTGATCGAACAACCGCTCGACCGGGCCGACTGGCAACACATGGTGGATTTGCGACGGTTCAAGGTGGCGCCGATCATCGCCGACGAAAGTTGCGAACGACCCGCCGACGTCAACCGACTCAACGGTTTCGTCGATGGGATCAACATCAAGCTCAACAAGTGCGGCGGAATCTGCGAAGCCCGGCGCATGATTACTCTGGCGCGTGGATTTGGGATGACGGTCATGCTCGGTTGCTTCGTCAGCAGCAGTCTGGCGATTGCACCGGCGCTGACGATCGCCTCGCTGGTGGATCATGCCGATCTGGACGGCGCGTTGCTGCTGGCGGACGATCCGTTTGCCGGCATTACGCGAACCGGAAGCACGCTCCAACTCAGCGACCGGCCCGGCCTGGGCGTCTGGCCCGTTAGTTTATAGAAGGTGAATTAGAAGAAGGTGGGTCAATGACCCACCCTACGTGTGTCAATTCATTCGTCATCTCTCTGCCTTGCGTCCCTGCTTCCAGGGTCTCTACAAATCTTCACCGGCAAGATGCCGGTGCCACACCGCACAAAGAACTGCTCATGAGCAGTCACACACACGACACGTCGATGGCGCCATCCGAGACCGACCTCGCGGCCTCCATAAGTAAACTTACTCACTGGTCTGCTCAGGACGTGATAAGAAACACGGAATTCGGAGTTCGGAATGCGGAACTCTATGGGAGAGAAGCGGAAAAATTTTTTGACGAATTTAAGAATTTTTCAAAGAT
>CAIVHJ010000392.1 GCA_903905665.1 uncultured Phycisphaerales bacterium | reverse complement strand
GAGCCGCGCGCGTCAGCAAGCGGTCTTGGGTCGGTGAACAAACCGCTCCCTGACGGTCGCGGCTCTGATAAAACAACGCCGATCGTTGAGTTTTCTACAAAGCAGTTTTGAATGATAATCCATTGCGGGGGATTCGTCACGTCTGATCGAAGAGGGGGGTGGAAAGGTAACGTTCGCCGGCGCTGGGGAGGATAACGACGATCATCTTACCCTTGTTTTCCGGGCGTCGGGCGACCTGATCGGCAGCGCACAGGGCGGCACCGGAGCTGATGCCGCAGAGGATGCCTTCTTCTTTGGCAGCGAGGCGGGCCCAGGCAAAAGCCTGGTCGTTGGTGACGGTGACGACTTCGTCGATGATTTTGAGATTGAGGTTTTCGGGGATGAAACCGGCGCCGATGCCCTGAATTTTGTGGGGTCCGGGTTTGATCGGCTGGCCAGATCGCGCCTGAGTGATGACGGGAGAATCCGCCGGTTCGACGGCGACGCAGCGGAACGACGGTTTGTGTTTCTTGAGTACCTCTCCCACGCCGGTAATCGTTCCGCCGGTGCCGACGCCGGCGACCAGAATATCGGCGGCTCCGTCGGTGTCTCGCCGGATTTCTTCGGCGGTGGTTTCGCGGTGGATTTTGGGATTGGCGGGATTCATGAATTGTTGCGGGATGAAACTGTTCGGAGTTTTTTGGGCGAGTTGTTCAGCCGCTTCGATGGCGCCGGCCATGCCTTTGGCGGCGGGGGTCAGGACCAGGTTGGCCCCCAGTGCCGCAAGAATCTTCCGACGCTCGATCGACATACTATCGGGCATGGTCAGGGTTAACTTGTATCCTTTGGCGGCGCACACAAAAGCCAGTGCGATTCCGGTGTTTCCCGACGTGGGTTCGATGATGTGGGTGTCGCTGTTGATCATTCCCGCCTGTTCGGCAGCCAGGATCATGGATCGACCGATCCGGTCTTTCACGCTGCTGAGCGGATTGAAAAATTCCAGTTTGGCATAGACGCTCGCCGAGGATTGAATGATTCGATTGATCCTGACGAGCGGCGTGTTGCCGATCGTTTCGGTGATGTCGTTGAATAACTTCGCCATGGTTGTCGTTCCTTGTTTTCGCCGAGGGTCACGCCACAGACTTCGATACTTGAGTGGGGGCAAAAACCTCGGCATGAAATTATAACACGGCCAAGATTCCAGGACACGATAGGATCGTGAGCGGGATAAGTTCATGGTCCGCCGTGCTTTGATCCGATGCGCTGTGCAAAATGCAAAAAACCGACCAATGGGGTGATTTTACGCAGGAAACTGAACTGGTCAGGGCCGGAGTTGAACCGGCGACACACGGATTTTCAGTCCGTTGCTCTACCAACTGAGCTACCTGACCGCCCGAAGGAGTCTGCACGTCATGCAAAAACAGCCGTGGGGTGAGAATATCCAGCCCCTGCATACCCGTCAAGTTCGTTCAAGGCCGACCAAAGAAAAACCCCGAAGTCGTTTTCCGCAATCGGCTTCGGGGAAGGTACAGTTCTTTCTTGAGCATCCATCGGTTCCTGCACTGCGACGGCGTACGTCACGGGACCAGAACCGTATCGGTATTGAAACTAGCATTCCCCGCCATGACACCTGGACAACCGTAGTTTTGAGAGGATGCCCCGGGATAGTATCCGGACCAAATAGTTCCCGGAAGGGCAAGGCCTGCATAAGAAGGTCGCATCAGGGTATAGATGTTATCACGATCAATGCCGGCACAGGGGGTTTTCACGAACTCCGCGCTTCCATCGACGCGAGCGATGTTTTGTCCCTCTCCTTTGGCATGATTGGGAGAATTCAGCGGTTTGAGCAAAGAAAGATCGGTCGCTAGATTCGCACCCCACTGATCGGCATAAATGACCCCGTTACCACCACCAGGAGGAAGATTACCCATAGCCAGGGATGGACCCGCGCCCACCAGATAGTACATGGAATTATACCCGATGACCGTCGGCGGGTTCGTTGGGGGGGGCACACTGAGAACCGCGGGGGCAGCTGCGTTTGCATAGAATTGCGGACCTTTGTCTCCCAGCAGGACCATTCGCTGATCCATGTTTTCGCGTGCAACACAACTGTTTAAGCTCGTATAGAAAGGCATTTGATAGCCGTAGCTGAGATAACCGTATCCTCGAAAATCATAGTAAGTCTGAACGTCCGGCGTATCATCCGCGGTGTCTTCGCTGCTGGGACAGATGAAGTTTTTGGCGCCGCTTTGCCCGCCGCGAACCAGCACCCACAAAGCACGAGAAGGAAAAACGTTGCTATACTTGGACTGGTTCGGATCGGAAAAGGGAACGGATCGGCTATCTTCATTCCGAGCGAGAGCCGTGACTCCCCCCATGCACTTGAGGGGCAGAACGGCACTCGTCCCCGTCGCCGCCATCCCACGGGAGGATCCGACCGTCGGCCACTGGTCCTTGTTGTCCATGGCGTAGGTTTTGCAGGCGCCGACAATGCCCTTGATGTTGGTGGCGCACATCCCGCGCTTGGATGCTTCGCGCGCCCGGCCCAAACTCGGCAGCAAGATCGCAATCAACAACGCAATGATCGCGACCACCACCAGAAGTTCGATCAAAGTGAATCCTTTTTTTCCAAACCGTTGATAAAACATGGACTTACCTCCGAATAAAAAATCTCTTGATTCCAATTTGCCGGCACGGGGCAGGCAATTCCGCCGCCCGTTCAAGCCCAAGGAGTTATGCACCATAACATGATCCCTTGGGTGAGGCAATGATAGTTTCCCACGAACATGCAAAATCTCCGAAAATCCGAATAAAAATTTTAACTCGTTTCAGCGAAAGAAGTTATGTCGTTGGGCACACGTGGATTGATATAATCTACGAGGTGGGTTTGTGCGACGATGAGTCTGTCGAGGACCAACGCAGCATAATGTCACTGGATCGTACGCCGCCCGGAGTCCTACAATCAGGTGAGCAACGAATCCTCGGGGTCCGGTACGATGTGGATTGAGGTATGGTGTCGGGTGGAGATCGCCAGTCAAGATGAGGTTTTACAGGGCGGATGTGGAGTACGCGATACAGTTTGCTGGAGCGAATGAAGGATCCACGTGATCAAGTGGCGTGGCAGGAGTTTTACGATCTGTACCGCCCGTTGATCCATCGGTATTGTCGCCAATGCGGTCTCGCCGTTACCGATGCGGAAGAAATCGTCGCCGTCTGCCTTCATGATCTCGTGAATCAGTTTGCTCGGTTTCGATATGAGGCGAGCAAAGGCAAATTCAAGAGTTGGTTGAGGAAGTTGGTGTATCACAAGGTGTTCCATTTGCTCCGTGATCGTCGCACGGAATTGGTGAGTCCGTCGCAGATGGCTCGAACGCCGGACGTGGCGCAGGAACAGGACCCTGCGTGGGAAAAAATTTGGCAAAGCGAAGTCCTGAATTACTGCGTGCAGCAGGCAAAGATGCAGGTTTCGGAGGAGGATTATCGGGTTTTTCAACTCGCCGTGATTGACGGTTGGCCGGTGAGCAAAATTGTCGAAGTCTGTCGCCTGACCCCGGATCAAGTCTATCGCATCAAATACAATGTTTTGCAGGTGATTCGCGCGCACGCGCGGCCTTATTTCGAAGATGAACAATGAAGTATGAATTCTGAATGACTTCCAGCATATCTGAGAGAGGGGTGGACGAGACCGTTTCTACGAGGGTTGTTCAACTTCACGAATGATCTGAATGGGAGTATGATGCGGCTGGGACTGCGACCCTCCCCCAACCTCTCCCTTTCAGGGAGGGGAGTGATTGAGATCGGCTTCAAACGTGATAGGGAGGGGGGTAATTGGGATGGGCTTTAAGTTTGGGAGATGATTCATGCGGCTCACCGTGGTTGGAACGGGATACGTCGGGTTGGTCACGGGCGTGTGTTTTGCGGATACAGGGAACCACGTGCTGGGGGTGGACATCGACGCCGAGAAAGTGGAGATGCTTAACAAGGGTCAAAGCCCAATTTATGAGCCGGGTCTGACGGACATTTTGAAAAGCAATCTGCGGGCGGGGCGGTTGCGATTTACGACCGACGTGGACGAGGGAGCGAAGCACGGGGAGGTGATATTTTTGGCGGTGGGGACGCCGCCGAAACCGGACGGATCGGCCGATCTGACAGTCCTTGACGAAGCCGCCCGCCGAACGGCGCGGGCGATGGATCACGAAGCGATCGTGGTGGTCAAGAGTACGGTTCCGGTGGGGACGAACGAACACGTCGAGCAGATCATGCGGGGTTGTACTCGGCATCGGGTAGTGGTGGTGAGCAATCCTGAGTTTTTGAAGGAAGGTTCCGCGATCGACGATTTTCTCAAGCCCGATCGGGTGGTCATCGGCGCGGAGGATCGGGCGGCGGCGGAAATCCTGCGAGAATTGCACTTGCCGTTTGTGCGAAATCAACGGCCGATCCTGATCATGAGCCGCCGCGCAGCCGAGATGACCAAATATGCTGCGAACTCCTGTTTGGCGGCTCGAATCAGTTTCATCAACGAAATTGCCAATATTTGCGAACCGCTTGGAATCGACGTGGATGAGGTCCGAGTCGGGATCGGGACGGATTCGCGGATTGGATTTCAGTTTTTATATCCCGGATGCGGATACGGTGGGAGTTGTTTTCCGAAGGACGTTCAGGCGTTGGTGGCGTTTGCGCGTCAGGCGGGATATGAGGGTCGGCTTTTGACGGCGGTTCACGAGGTGAACGAGAGTCAGAAGCACGTGTTGTATGAGAAGATTCATCGGCGGTTCGACGGGAAACTTCGGGACCGTCACATCGCGATCTGGGGGGTGTCGTTCAAGCCCAAGACCGACGACATTCGCGAGGCGCCTGCGATTGCGTTGATCGACCGTTTATTGGCTGCGGGAGCGAAGTTGCGGGTTCACGATCCGCAATCGCTGCCCAATCTGGCGAAAGCGTATCAAAACAAATTCGTGTTTGGGGACGATGCCTATGAAATGGCGCGGGGGAGCGAGGCGCTGGTGGTGGTGACGGAGTGGAACGAATTTCGAAGTCCGGATTTCAAACGACTCAAGGAGCTGATGCGGCAACCGATTATCTTCGATGGGCGTAATTTGTACGATCCCGCCACGATGCGACGGTATGGTTTTGAGCATTATCCGATCGGTCGGCCCGTCACGACGAATCAGATGGAACCATGAAAGGACCGTCATGCCGATTACGGCGATTATTTTTGATCTGGACGGCGTGCTGGTGGATTCGGCGGCGGATCATTTGACGAGTTGGCGGATGCTCGGAAAGGAACTCGGTATCGACGTTCCGGAAGACAAGATGGCCGGTGCATTTGGGTTGCGGAATCAGGACATCATTCCGCGTTTTTTCGGGAACGGACGTTCCGGTGCCGAGTTGAAACGACTGGGAGATCGCAAGGAGGAGATTTTTCGGGAGATGGTCAAAGGTCGTGTGCCGGTGATGCCCGGGGCGGTCGAAGTGGTGCAGTATTATCACGAAAACGGGTACAGTTTGGCGATCGGGTCGTCCACTCCTCGTGCCAACATCGATTTGATCGTGAACGAGATGGGTGTGGCGTCGCGGTTCAAGAGTTTCGTCAGCGCCGAGGACGTCACGGTAGGCAAGCCGAATCCGGAGGTGTTTTTGACGGCGGCCCGGCGGTTGAACGTTCCGCCCGCCGATTGTCAGGTGGTCGAGGACGCTCCTGCGGGGATTGAGGCGGCGAGAGCGGCGGGGATGTTGGCAGTGGCGTTGAGCGGGTCGCACGCCGTCGAGAAGTTGAACCAGGCCCATCGGGTGATCCGTGGTTTGCTCGAACTCATTCCGAGAAAAGGATGCCGTTTGCCGTGACCGATCGAAGCCAATCGTCCCTGACCGAGCAACTCGAACGATTGCATCGTGAACTGGCGGAGCAGTTTCGCTGTTCGGCGCAGACGCCGGAGCAGTTATGGACGTGGCAGCAGACTCAGATCGCCTATCTTCGCGACGCCCTGTTGCTTCACTGGTCCGCAGTGTATCGCCCGCCGTATTTTCAACCCGAACGAAATTCGAAGAGCGGATTTCTGGAAACGGAGAACCGCGTTTGGATTCCTTTGCGGGTACACTCTCCAACGACAGCCTGGAACCACGAATGTGTGGTGTGGCTGGAAGAAGGGAGAACCGACGACTGCGCCCTCGTTGCGGATCTGACGGCGCAGGGAAGTTGTGTCTTTTCGATTCCCAGCCGCGCAGCCGTGATGCAATCCGGTCGCGCGACGGATGATCCGGCAGCCGAATATCTGCGCGTGGGCAGAACCTATCTGGGCAGTTGCGTCCTGGACTGCATTCGGTTGATTGATTACATCGAATCTCATGTGGATTATGCCGTGGAGACGGTGGGACTTTACGCCGCCGGTGAGAGCGTTCAGATTGCCGCCGCCGTTATGGCGATGGACAAACGGATTCGCGGTGCGGTGTTGCAACCTGCTGAAACCGAATCTACACCCCGCCAGGGTGTTCCGTGGATCGTGGGAGGAGGATGGGAGGATCACGTCATGCTTGCGTTGCAGTGTTGTGTTCCTCGCGGAGTTTTGTGGATCGGCGAACCGCACAAGGTTGAAAAGGACTTTGAATCTCTGGGTCGCCTTTACCGCCTGTGCGATGCGACTCATCGGTTTGCGTGGGGGATCGACGAACGCTCCATTTCTGAACAGTCGCAGTTTCTGCATGCCTGTTTGATCTGAATTGGTTTTTACGATCTTGGATGAGGTACTCAAGCGAAATAGAGATTCAGTCTCGGCCTGAAGCGCGGGGATATCGGCCGTCAAGTAGAAACTCATGTCAGGCGGGGCCTGAGGATCGTTTCCGACCGACTGGGGGCCTGAAGAGGAAGGCGGACGATGAACTCCGCGCCCTGATCCGGTTTGCTGTTGACGGAGATGGTTCCGCCGAGCATGGCGGCCAGATCGCGACTAATGGCGAGGCCGAGTCCGGTTCCGCCGTATTCGCGAGTGACCGAGCTGTCGAGCTGGTGAAATTTTTCAAAAATTTGCTCGATTTTTTCTTCGGCGATTCCGGGTCCGGTGTCTTTGACGTGAAGGCAGACGGTGTCCGGATCATCCATTTCGACAGTCACGTCGATGTGGCCTTCGGGAGGAGTGAATTTGATGGCGTTGCTGATGAGGTTGTAAAAAATCTGCTGAATTTTTCCGGCGTCGGACTGCATGACGGGAGGTGGTTCGGGCAGTTGGAGCGTGACGAGGAGTTTTTTCTTATCGACGAGGGGTCGTGTGAAGTCGATGACGGCTTCGCAGATGTCGGCCAGCGGGAATTTCGTCCGGTGCAGCTCCATTTTGCCGGCTTCGATTTTGGCGAGGTCGAGCAGGTCGTTGATGATGTCGAGCAGCATTCGTCCACTGACGAGGATGTTGTTGCAGAAGCGTCGGATTTTTCCGGGATCGGCTTGTTCTGGGGCGTTGCCGGCATCGCGCAGCAGTTCGGCAAATCCGATGATGGAGGTGAGGGGGGTTCGTAGTTCGTGGCTGACGTTGGCGAGGAATTCGCTTTTGAGACGGTTGGCCTCAAAGAGCGACACGTTGGTTTCGGCCAGTTCCCCCAGTTTGATGTCGAGGGATTTGTTCATTTTGCGGAGTTCTTCCTGAGAAGCATTGAGGTGAGCGAGCATTTCGTTGAAGGCTTCACCGAGTTCCTCGAATTCGTCGCCGGTCTGGATATGGGATCGCAATGAAATCTCACCCGAGACGATGCGCTGAGCGACGCCCTTGAGATCGCGGACCGGGGAGAGGATCAAATATTGGGTGATGAGATAGAAGACGACGATGGCCAGCATTCCGGCGACGAGCGCGGCGCCGATCATGACAATCTGGTACAGGTTGTACAGTTCCAGACTGGAGACGAGTCGGACGGATATGATCCCGAGCAAATTGGACCGGGGGTCTCTCAGGTCGCTGTCGCGGATCGCCATGGCATAGTGGGTCAACCCGCCGCGTCCGATGAGGTATTCCGTTTTCTGGGCTTCGTTGCGCGTGGGATGACGGCAGAGCTGTTCGATGGCTTCCTGTTCGAATGGATCGACTTGTGTTGGAATCGTTTCGGCATCGCACCCGCCTACGTAGATCAATCGGGGGGTGGTTTCGGTCAGGCCCAATTCGCGTGAGAGTGTCGGCCAGTCGGCGTTCAAGTTGGCCTGAACGAACGCCCAGTCTTGAGTTTGCGGGTGGTAGGTGGACTGGACCGTGAGCGCCGCCTGCTTGGCTTGGTTGACATTCAGTTCTTCGACGAGGAATCCCATATAAACCCACGGGACCACTAGGGCGGTTGTGATGATGATGATCACGGCGATGCCAAAAAGGATTTGGCACTTGGAAGCGAGGGAGACCTGAAAAATTCGACTCAATCTCATGAAAGGTGTTTCGTTATTTCTTTGATTCGCGTTGTTCAAGACCACCACGTCGGTGGAATCAGGTACGGTCCATAAAGATACGCGGCGCCACACAGGCCGATGCCGGTAAGAATCCACAGGAACAATTTTACCATGCGGACGCGATTTGCGAACGATCGGTAAGCAACCGGGTTCTCGGCCATTTGCCTCAAAAATACCACCCGTTCGTAAATGGAGGGGTGCCGCCAACCCCGCTCATCGGACGGAATGCCGTTCAAAGCCGCCACCCGTTGCAGCGCCAACCCGAATTCCTCTGCCGCCTGCGGGAACGAACAGGCGGGTTGATCGGGTTGATGAAAATCGGGACCGGAAATGGCCTGAGCACCCGCCAAATCCGCCTGATGCTCAAACAGATGCGACAACCGGCCAAACCCCAGCCCCCACATCATCAGCACGAATCCACCCGCCGTCAGTTGAATGTGTTCGAATCGAAGCCACGTCAATCTTCGCGTGAGATGAAGGTGATCCAAACCCCAAACAAGTCCCCCCGCCATCAACATGGTGAGGATGGAAAACAGAATGAAATAGGGAATGTGTTTGTGCTTGATGTGTCCGGCTTCGTGACCGAAGACCGACTCGATCTGCCGGTCGCTCAGGGTTTCGAGCAGTCCGTCCGAGATCACGACGTAGCGCAGCGGGGCGATCAGTCCCATCACCGCGGCGTTGACGACCATGCCGCCGGAGTGCCAGATCAGCAGTTCGCGATAGCGCAGCGGAATCCGTCGGCCCAGGAGCTCCAGTTTCGTTCGCAGCTCGCCGGAAGGGATGGGTTGCGTCTTCCAGATATATCGGAGCATCACCGGGGCCCACAGAAACACGACACCCACGAGAGCACCCATGAGGACATCGGGCGCCCACCACAATCCATGAGTGAAACGCACAATCGAGTGGTGGTAATGGTCGATGGCGTCGTCGCCGATCACAATCAATGTCAGGGGTACAGCCACGGTGAGAATCTGGTATCGAACATTGAATGACAGGTAAGACCCAAACGACCAGACGGCGTGAACCGGAGTTCCCTGTTCGAGGCGTGGGGGATGGGCGAGTCGGCGGATGGCTCGATCGACGGGATAAAACACGATCCAGACGAGCATTACGTGGATCAGGAATGGAGAAAGAATGACGAGGTCGGGAAGTCCGAACCAAAGTCCACGACCGATCTGTGCGTTCACCAATCTGGGCCAGTCGGTCAGGGTGAGGTTTCCGAGGAAAAAGCCGAGCGAGGTCGTCTGGAGAAGAAATACGAAGAAGTGATATCTCGACTGAGCCGGATTGGGGTCGTCGGGACTTTTCTGCAAAGTGATCATGCAGCTTCGAGCGGCAGCCAGACTTGCGACCACCACCGCAAGAGTCTGGCTGACCATGACGAGAATGCTCAGGCGAGGGGAGAGCGCGAGAAAGTTCATGAATTCGCGATCTGAATGATGGTCGCCCGAAGGTTTGAACCAGAGGAGGGAGGCGAAAGCGATGATGACGATCAGGTGCATGGCGGCTTATCCTCACGGTTTTTGGGCGGCAGAATCGTCGGCGGGGCGATCCGCCCAGTTGCGACTCGCCTCAAACACCAGTCGGGCAGTTTTGGCCAGTGATTCGGGATTGAGATATCGCGCCTCGTCCGACGGTTGATGATAGTGTTCATAGGGGTCGATCGAAAAGAATCCGACGACGGGGATGTTTTGATCGACGAACGGGGCAAAATCGCACGAACGCCGTGTGGGGCGAGAAATCACGCTGTCGCGTTTGAGGATTCCAACATCGGAATCCGCCCGTTGAAGTGACTCGAAAAGAGATTGGGCGTTTTCGGTATGTACGGCGAGCACGTTTTCACCGAAACCCACCATGTCGAGATTGATCATCGCCCGGATGGAGTCAACGGGAGGATGCAGCACGAAGAATTCCGAACCGAGCAGTCCCAGTTCCTCACCGCCGAACAGCACAAACATCACGCTGCGCTTGGGGGGCGGGTCGAGTTGGGCATAGGCCCGCGCGACGGCGAGCACGACGGCGCTGCCCGACGCGTTGTCCACGGCGCCGGGGAAAAGCAATCCCATGTGTTTTCCGCAATGGTCCAGATGGGCTCCGATGACGAGGCATTCGTCTTTGAGCACGGGGTCCGATCCCGGTCGATAAGCGATGACGTTGACACCCGTGGAATCCGGATAAAACCGCGACCGGACGCCAAACCGGATTTTGCCGTTGACGTTCATCGAATGGGGTTTGTGGTCCTCCTGAAGTTGCTTGAGCAGTTTTGCACACGTCGTGTTCTGCGAGGTCAAAAGCGAATCAGCGACAGCGTAGGCGATGTTCCCGAAGAGGAATTTATCGATGTGTTCTCCACCGGCGTGAGCCAGCGCGCGTTCGTTCAGGTAAATCAAGCCGACGGCGCCGAGACGGTGGGCAAGTTTCACTCTCGCTCGATGTTGATCGTGTGTTTCATAGCGCATGTCCGCCGGATCGGGCCGGCCCCGAAAACACAACACGAATTTTCCCGCCACGTCCAAACCGGCATAATCGTCGTAGTTGAGTTCGGGAGCCTGAATGCCCCACCCGACAAAGACGGCTTCCGCTGTTTGCTCTCCTGAATCGCTGAAAAGAGACGGCAAAAAATCCTCGCTCAGTCGCAATTCGCGGGCTTCGGTAAAATCCGATCCGGAGGCCGGGAGCAGAGTCATGGACGCGCTATCGACCTCGCCGTGAGGGGCGGGAAAAGACTGAAGGTACGACTGATCTGTCAGGAGTGTCTTGAGTCCCCATTCCTGAAATTGCGCGACGGCCCAATGCGCCGCACGGCTGAAGCCTTCCGTTCCCGTCAGCCGCCCTCCAAACTTCTCACTCGACAGAATGTCGGCATAGGTGAACACTGATTCCGGGGTAAGGGTAAGGTAGGCATTGGAACCGCCCCCGCCCTGATCGGGAAGGGGGTCATGGGGGCCACCGCCGAATTCGACACAGACGATCATCAGCATCAAGATACTTGGCACGTTTCGATTCCTTCTTTGTATGTCTGGCCGATATAATAGAGTCCGCCGCAGATCGGTTTTCTTGCGACGGCGATGGATTATAACGATGAATTCACGGTTTCTCGACATTCTGGGTCAGCGGGTTTTGTTTTTCGACGGAGCGATGGGGACCGCCATCCATGCCCGGAATCTGTCGCTGTCGGATTACGACGGGCGGGAAAACTGCATCGAGATTCTCAATCTGACGCGCCCGGAGGTGATCGAGGAGATTCACGCCTCGTTTTTGGGGGTCGGATGTGATGCGGTCGAGACCAACACGTTCGGCGGGATGAAGCATGTGTTGGCGGAATTTGGTCTGGCGGATCGCTGCCGCGAAATCAATCATGCGGCTGCGGAAATCGCCCGTCGTGCCGTAGAGAGATTCGATGCATCAGATCATCCGCGATTTGTCGTCGGCTCCATGGGGCCGGGAAACAAACTGCCGACGCTCCGCCAAATTGACTGGGACACCCTCGAAGACAGTTATGCTGAGGCTGCGCGAGGACTGATCGAGGGGGGTGTCGATGTCCTGATGATCGAAACCTGTCAGGACATTCTGCAGGCGAAAGCAGCGATTGTCGCAGCCGTTCGTGCGATGAATGAGACCCGCCGCGCCGTTCCTCTTATGGTTTCGGTCACGATGGAATCGTTCGGCACGATGCTGATCGGCACGGATGTCCCCGCCGCGGTGACGGCGCTGGAGGCCTATCCTGAAGTGTCCGCCGTCGGTATTAACTGCGCCACCGGACCACAGGAGATGAGCGAGCACCTTCGATATTTGTCGCAACATTGCTCCCGATTCCTCAGTGTGATGCCCAATGCCGGACTTCCGCAAATCGTTGACGGTCGTCCGCACTACACCCTTTCGCCGACGGAGTTTGCACGCTGGTTGAAGGAGTTTGTCGAGACTGACGGCGTGAATGTGGTCGGTGGATGTTGCGGAACCACGCCCGAACACCTCGCGGCTGCCATTAAAACCATCGGACGACGCCCGCCGATTCCTCGCCGACCCGTTACGAGACCCGGTGCGAGCAGCGTGTATGTGGCTTCACCGTTCAAACAGGAGACCAGTTTCCTCATGATCGGCGAGCGAACCAACACCAACGGTTCGCGCAAATTCAAGCATCTTCTGCAAGCCGAGGACCTTCATGGAATGGTGCAGATGGCGAAAGATCAGGTCCGCGAGGGGGCCCACGTGCTCGACGTGTGCGTGGCGTACGTCGGCCGTGACGAAGAGACGGACATGAAGCAGATCATCGGTCGGTTGGCCGCCGAAGTGACCGCCCCGCTGATGATCGACTCCACCGAACCCACAGTGATCGAAGCGGCGCTGAAACAGGCCGGTGGGCGATGCATCATCAACAGCATCAATCTGGAGGACGGGGAGGACAAGTTTGACCGGTTGTGTCAATTGGCGCGCCGCTACGGAGCCGCCGTCGTCGCGTTGACGATCGACGAACAGGGCATGGCCAAAGACGCCGACCGCAAAATCCAAATCGCCCGGCGCATCGTCGATCGCTGCACGAAGCATCACGGACTGCAACCCCACGACGTGATCATCGACGCACTGACGTTTACCATCTGCACCGGACAAAGCAGCGACCACAAACTCGCGCATGAAACCCTCCTGTCCATCCAGAGGATCAAAAACGAAATCCCCGGCGTGTTCACGAGCCTGGGGGTCTCCAACGTCAGTTTCGGACTGGACCCGGCGGTTCGATCGACGCTCAACAGCGTGTTTTTGCATGAAGCCGTTCGGCAGGGTCTCGACGCCGCCATCATTCACGTCGCCGGAATCATGCCTTTGCACAAAATTCCTGATTCACACCGTCGCCTAGCGGAAGACCTGATTTATGACCGCCGTCGGTTCGATCCCGATGGGCACTGTACCTATGATCCCCTTCGCGAACTGATCCGCCTGTTTTCCCAAAAATCCGATCAACCTTCCGTTCGCGTCGAAGCTCCAACCGTGGAAGAACGACTGAAAAATCGAATCATCGACGGGAATCGTTCCGGAATGGAATCGGACCTCGACGAAGCCCTGCGACAATACTCGCCGACGGACGTCATCAACCGGATTCTTCTGGAAGGCATGAAAGTTGTCGGAGATTTGTTCGGAAGCGGGCAGATGCAGTTGCCGTTTGTGCTGCAATCGGCAGAGACCATGAAGGCGGCGGTTGCGTATCTCGAACTCCGCATGGAAAAAACCACCCGCTCATCCCGCGGGAAAATCGTGCTCGCCACGGTCAAAGGCGACGTTCACGACATCGGCAAGAATCTGGTCGATATCATCCTGAGCAACAACGGCTACACGGTGTACAACCTCGGCATCAAGCAACCGATCAACACGATCATTGAGAAATATCGGGAAATGCAGGCGGATGCCATCGGCATGAGCGGACTGCTCGTCAAGTCCACGCAGGTCATGAAAGACAATCTTGAAGTTCTCAAGGAGCGTGGAATCGACGTTCCCGTGGTTCTTGGCGGGGCGGCCCTGAACCGCCGCTATGTCGAAGAAAATTTGCGTCCGATTTATGAAGGGCCGCTTTACTATGCTCAGGACGCTTTTGAGGGATTGGCGCTGATGCAGCAGATTACTCAGCAGTCCCCCGACAGCGCTTCACCAGCCACAGAAAATACCCTTTCGCGCACGTCCCGTTCCTCTCCCGGCGTGGTTCGAGGTTCGGAGATTCGTATAATTCGTTCCCGTGACAACCCGATTCCGCAACCACCGTTTTGGGGTCAGCGGGTGGTCGATCGAATCCCGCTTTCGGCGGTTTTGCCGCTCATCAACGAAGTGATGCTTTTTCAGGTTCAGTGGCAATACAAACGCAATCGACGCAGCGACGTGGAGTTCAAGAAATATATCGATGCAGAAGTTCGACCGATTTATCGGGAACTCGTCGCGCGGTGCGAGCGCGACGACATTCTGCAGCCTCGCGCGATCTATGGATACTGGCCCTGCAATTCCGACGGCAACGATCTGATTATTTTTCACCCCGATGAACCGAAGAAGGAAATTGTTCGGTTTGTTTTTCCGCGAGAGAAAGAGGAACCGCATCGTTGCATTGCTGATTACTTCTGCCCGTTTGATTCGGGTGAAAAAGATGTCGTGGCCTTCAGCGTAGCGACAGTGGGTTCGCGCGTGAGCGAAGCGGCAAGGCGGTTGTTTCAGGAGAACCGATACCGGGATTATCTTTACTTGCATGGACTCGGAGTGACATGCGCTGAAGCTTTGGGAGAATACGTTCATCGACAAATCCGAACGGAGCTCGGAATCGCGAACCGGGACGCGCCCGAACAGCGCGAGTTGTTCCAGCAGGGTTATCAAGGCTCGCGCTACGGTTTCGGTTATCCCGCCTGCCCGAATCTGGAAGACCAGGCCAAACTCTGGCCGCTTCTTCATCCCGAAGACATCGGCGTGTCGCTGACAGAGGGCTTTCAACTCGTCCCCGAACAAACCGTCACCGCCCTGATCTGCCACCATCCCGACGCTAAGTATTTCAACGCCAAATAGTTAAGCAGCATCGAATTGTGGAGCGGATTGCAACTACACAACGAAAAGTGGGTACAAGTTGTGGGTCTTGGGGGATTTCGCGTGCGATGGATTCATCGAGTCATTTTGACCGTCGTTTCGGTGGGATTGGTGACAGGATTCTGCTGGTGGGCATGGGATCGTTTGTCGCTGCAATCCAAAGTGGATCGTTTGGAGCGGGATCGGCAGGAGTTGGTGGAGCAGGTCGAGCGGTTGTGCGCTTCGCGGCGGGTGGCGCAGGTCCGCGTGCTGGAACAAACCGCCAATGATTCCGGTCAGACGATTCATCATCTGCAATGGCAGGAAATCGGATCGGGCGGCACGCTTGGTGAACCAATGGAAATCATGGCCGTCGGGAAACAGGTTTATTTTGAGGGATTGGTGGTGAAGTTCGATCACGAATCCATCCTGAAGGGAAATCCGGAACGTGGATTCAGCCGGGTTCTGTTTCGTCGAATTTTCGGCGATCAGCAAAAACCCGAATCGGCTGTGGAATTGAGACCCTTTGACGATCATGGCCCGACGGCGTTAACAATGGACCGAAATGACGCGATATGGCATCGGTTCTGGGAAATCGTGGGCGATCCGCAACTCGCGCGTGAATATGGAATCCGCATCGCACAAAGCGAAGCCCCCTCTGTCGTGCTTCAGGCGGGACAGATATGGGAGGTTTCCCTCGATGCCGTCGGCGGCCTGAATCTTCACCTGAACAGTCAATCCTCCGGTAGTATGCAATCTCCATAGATCATCCTGTGGAACGTGCCGTTCGCTCCCCTCTCTTTTAGCACTACAACGCTAATTTTTAAACCATCTGCATATGTGTACATCCTTCAGAAATATGCTTATTTCATGCAATCGCCGCAACATTCGCTTCCGATGGGATCGACGGGCTTGTTCGTTGCGTGTTTGCGTTAAGGTC
>CAIVHJ010000391.1 GCA_903905665.1 uncultured Phycisphaerales bacterium | reverse complement strand
GTTTGATCCTCAAAATCGTTTCGGCGTCCATGCTTATGACCTCCTGAGTATAAGGGTTACCCAGGAGTATCATCGAGCCGCCGCCTGAAAAAACTTGAGCCTTCTTAGCGTTGTAGTGTTAAGCCCTCTTGGAGAACACTTTCGGTGACCATTGAGTCGGTTTTGTGAGTGACGGTCAGAGCGGTTTGTCGGGGGATGAAAAAAGTTGGGAGGAAGGGCAGGTGTCACTTGGGAATACAAGCACAGGTGAATTTCAAAAGAAGCCACCCGGCATGCCGGGTGCTATATAAAAATCTGCGTGTGTCCGCCAGACAGCAAGCTGGAGCACTGGGACGGGATCATCGCCAAGTACGCTTTTTGGCATGTGGCGTATCACGCGCTGTGTTTTGTTGATTTGTATCTTTCGCCGAACGAGGAATCTTTTCAGTTGCGCGATCTTCATCCTTTGGGGTGGAAAGAATTGAACGACGAGTATCCCAGCCGGCGATTCGAGCAGCGAGAGATCGCGGAGTACGTCGCGATTTGTCGGCAGAAGGCGATTGAGGCGCCGGCATCGGAGACGCGTAAATCTCTCGAAGGGAAGTCGGGATTTTCTTTTCGGACGTTCTCGCGTGGTGAACTCCACATATACAACATTCGGCATATCCAGCATCATACGGGTTAATTGAGTGCGTATCTGCGAAGAGTCGATAAAGTTTTTCAGGACACCAAGGCGCTCCGGTGGGCGGGTTCAGGGTGGTGATGAGAGGATCAGGAACCGTCGTTTGCCCCACACTCGTCCCCACCGGTCGATAGTTTTTCTCCGGCATGAGCGTCAACAGGGGCTGTTGGCCTATTTTTATCGCCTCATTATGAAATGCTATTTAGAGAGACCAACCGATGGTACAATTGAGGGTGGATGGGTATCGATTGGGGATTTACGGAACGCGAGATGAGAACACAGAAAAACACAGAAACTCAAACACGACGGGGTGAGGTGGATTTGATCCATCGCGTTTCGCGTACCCGACTTCGGCGTCCGTGCATCGGGACTCGTTTTGCGTTTTGCGTGGTTGGGGTGGGGGTTGCTTTGCTGATTTTGGCGGGGGGGTGCCGGGGAAAAACGAACAAGGCGGCGGTAGCCAACAGCAATGTTTCGGGCGAGGAAAAGAACGCCATCGAAGTGCAGTGGGCCGCCGGAGCGCGATGCGCCAATGAATCCGTCAACGAATTCGTGGCGGATGCGGTCCATGCATGTGCGACGGGTGACTATGAGAAATATCGGTTGTTGTGGCGTTACGATCATCGGCCGACGAGTCGAAAGGTTTTTGAACGGCGATGGCAGAGCGTCCAGCGAGTTGAGATCAAAGCCATCCGCCGAGTCGTGTTCCGATATGCCGATGGGACGATCCGCTCTCCGGACCCTCGATCGCCGGAATTGCCCGTTTATATGTTCCACGTTTTTGTTGAAGTCAAGCCGGAAGTGCGGGAGAAAATCAGCCGGTCAAATGACCAGGGGGACGACCGTGATCTTGTGCTCCTGATTGTGCAGGAGGAAGGGGCCTGGCAACTGATGCCTGCTCCCGACCGAATCCGCGATTCGGTTCTGGGTACTGCCAATGCGAAATCCACTACCGGCACGAAGAAAGAAAAATGATCCCTCGCTGGTGCGAGGGAATAAAGACAACCCCCCGCTTGCGCGGGGGGCTCTGATGGCGTGGATGCGCGTGTCCCTTTGGGACTACCGCTTCACAAGGTTAAAAAGGGTCAGTAAATCGGGATACGAACATGGAATATGTGCATAAGATTCTATTGAAACTAGCCAATCCGTGGGTGCTGTTCGGATTCTCGGCTCAGTTCATTTTTATGATGCGGTTCGTGATTCAGTGGATCGCCAGTGAACGGCGTCAGCGGAGCCACGTTCCGCTGGCGTTTTGGTATTTGTCGCTGGTGGGGGGTGTGATGCTGTTTGTTTATGCTGCTTTTCAGGCTGATCCCGATCCGGTGTTTGTGTTTGGGCAGGGACTCGGCGTGATCATTTATATTCGCAACCTCGTTTTGATTTACCGTCGGAAATCCCTCGCCCAAAAACATCTTGATGCTCGCGCGGCAAGCCGGAGTTCGCTGATCGACGATTTGCTTGAAGACGGGATCGGAGATGATTCCAACTCCGACGGTGGCAAGGACGAACCGGGATTTGATTCCAAAGTCTCGGCTTCATCGAGGGGACAATTATCGTGACGGTATCGCAGCCAGTTTATTTGTCCGTCGTCGTTCCGCTTTACAACGAGCGGGACAACATTCATCCGCTCGTCGAAGACCTTTTGCGAGAACTGGATCGGATGGGTCGATCGCATGAGATCATCCTCGTCAACGACGGCAGCGTGGACGGCAGCGATGAAGTGCTCGATCAACTCGCCGCAGGAAACCCACGTGTCAAGGTGATCCATTTCGCCCACAATTGCGGTCAGACTTTGGCGCTGGCTGCCGGTATGGATGAATCATCCGGCGAGGTCATCGTTACGCTCGACGGGGACCGTCAGAACGATCCCGCCGATATCGAACCTTTGCTCAAGAAACTCGATGAGGGATATGCCTGCGTGAGCGGTTGGCGAAGGGACCGCCACGACGGTGGTCTGCGAACTTTCGTATCCAGAGTCGCCAACCGAATCATCAACGGACTGGCGGGTGCGCCGATTCACGATCTCGGCTGCACGTTGAAGGCATATCGCGCTGATGCGTTGGACCCGGCGGAGCTGTTCGGCGAGACGCACCGTTTTCTTCCGTTGTTTGTGATGGCGCGAGGGGGACGCGTCGGCGAGATCGTCGTTCGGCATCATCCCCGAACCGCCGGCGTAAGCAAGTATGGATTCGGTCGAATCTCACGCGTCGTGTCGGACATTCTGCTGGTGCGAATGCTGCTGAAATATCGCACTCGGCCGTCGCACCTGACCGCCCGTCTGGCCCAATCCATGGTCGTTGCCGGATTGTGCGTTTTTCTGCTGGGTATGATTCTTGCGTGGCGGTTCGGTGGGATGTTTGGGTGGGCCGGTTTGTTCGTTGCTTGCGGCTTGGCTGTCGGTGCGGTAATTGTGACGGCGATCGGGTGGTGCTGCGAATTGGTGATGCGCAACCGCTACTGGATCACCGGTCAGCGACCGTGGCGAATCGCCCGCCGGATCAACTTCGATCCCTCCTGATCAGTTTATCGGACGTTGGCTCCCGTTATCCAAGCCTGTTGCGGCAGCAGAAGATTGCGACGTTAAATCATTGCGATGGCACGTTCCTACCCATCTTTTCTTCGCGTTTCGATTCCGCCTGCATTATACTGGGAAGGTTGTATTCGCATTTGAGCAACCGGTTTTTCCCGATGGATCGACGAACGAAAGAAGCAAACCTGTGACCCGCACGCCCGGCATTCCGTTGATGTTCGAGGTATCGTGGGAGGTGTGCAGTCAGGCGGGGGGGATTTATTCGGTGCTTCGCAGTCGGGCGCCGGCGGCGGTGCGTTGCTGGGGAGACGGTTACTGGTTGATCGGGCCGTATCACGAAGCCTCCGCTCAGATCGAATTTGAAGAAACCCCGCCCTCTGAATTCATCAAGCCCGTTTTGGAAGAAATGCGCAAGCTGGGGGTGGTCATTCACTGCGGGCAGTGGTTGGTGACTGGTCGGCCGCAGGTGCTGTTGATTGATGTGAAGTCGGTGCTTCCGAGACTCGGAGAGATTCGCTACTTCCTCTGGGAAGACACCCAGATTCGCACTCCCGACAATGATTTCGAAACGAACGATTTGGTGGCGTTTGGAAATGCGGTGGCGGATTTGCTGGTGCTGGCAAATCGGTTGAATGCGGATCGCCCGATGCTCGCGCATTTTCACGAGTGGCAGGGGGCGGTGGCGATTTCTTTTTTGAAAAAGCGCAAGCCGCCTTTTGCGACGGTGTTCACGACACATGCCACCGTGGTCGGGCGAAGTTTGTGCTCCGCCAACGGTGACCTTTACGACCACATGCATGAGATCAACGCCGAAGTTGTCGCGCGAGAACACAGCATTACCCACAAGTTTCTGCTCGAACGCGAAGCCGCGCAGAACTGCGATGTGTTCACCACGGTGTCGGAAATCACGGCTCAGGAATCTGCACAATTTCTGGGGAGGCGCCCCGAAGCCCTTGTTCCCAATGGGCTTAACGTCGAGCGATTTGCGGCACCCCACGAATTTCAGGTCCTGCACCGCCAGAACAAAGAGAAGGTCCACGAGTTTGTGATGGGACATTTTTTTCCCAGTTACACGTTCGATCTGGACAAGACGCTCTACATTTTTACGGCGGGTCGATATGAGTATCGCAACAAGGGTCTCGACGTGTTCATCGACTCGCTTTATGAATTGAACCAGCGGCTCAAGGCCAACCCGAACGGTGTGAACGTCATCGCGTTTTTCATCATCAAAGCGCCGGTCCAATCACTCAACGTGAACACGCTCAATCGTCAGGCGATGTTCGATGAGATGTTTCACACTTGTTCGGCGATCGGCGACGAGATGAAGAAGCATCTCGTCAAGGTCATCACCGACGGAAGATTGCCCGTTCTGGAGGACCTGTTGGATGAATACGCCGTGCTCCGACTCAAGCGAATCATGCATGCCTTTCGGCAAAAGACCATGCCGACGGTCGTCACTCATGACCTGTGGGACGAGGTCAACGATCCGATTCTCAAACACCTGCGTCTGCGTCAGTTGACCAACAAGCCGGACGATCCGGTGAAGGTGATTTTCCATCCCGATTTTTTATCGGTGGCGAGTCCGCTTCTGGGGCTGGAGTACGACCAGTTTGTTCGCGCGTGCAATTTGGGAGTTTTTCCGTCGTATTACGAACCGTGGGGGTATACGCCGTTGGAATGCGTGGTGCGGGGTGTGCCGGCGATTACCAGCGACCTGAGCGGTTTCGGAACTTACGTCAAAAGGTATTTCACCAAATACAACGAAAGTGGTTTGTACGTGGCGCCGCGACGCGGGGTGGACGATGCGACGACCGTCCAGACGATCGCTTCGTGGCTTTATGAACTGACCCGATTGTCGCGGCGGGAGCGAATCCAGCAGCGAAACCTCGTGGAAAGTTACGGGGATCACTTCGACTGGCGGCACTTGATTCGATATTATCTGGACGCGTGGAAAATGGCGTTTGACAAGCGATATCCCGGTCTGCACGTTGTGCCTACCAACGGAGCGAATCCGCAGAATTAACCGCCGGCAATCAAACCTTGGGATGAGGAATCCGATTCAAGTCGTTCGAGATCTGCAAGGTCTTGTGGGCGCAGAATTCGAGTAACGGTTCTTTGAAGTCGCGGTTCATCGTCGTCATCCCGATTCCAGCAATAGCACAGCAGGGTCAACTGCCACACGGCCTCCATCCGTTCTTCGGGTTGCAGGGTACTCCAATCACGATCGGGCGGCACGAATTGCCCCGGTCGTATAATTCGGCTCGTGATATGTTGTCGGACAGACATCACATCATTATATCATGACGACTTCAGCGACCGTAGCGCCAGCGATTCCCCCATTTTCTTAAAAAGAAGGATCGGATGAACCCGCTCGCTGGGCTAAACCTTGGGATGAGGAGTCCGCACGGCTTGGGTCTGATCTTCGAGGGGGACGACTTCGTAATCGCCGAACAGGTGCGGGGCTTCGGTACGGAGGATTTGGTGGACTTTGGCGGCGAGTTTTCGGATTTCGGTTTCGGCGTGTTCGCTGCATCGCAGTTCGATGAAATGTCGCCAGGCCCGCGCGTTGGCGGTGACGAAGATTTTGGTTTCGGTTGCATTGGGGAGTACCGATCGGGCTGCCTGGCGCGCCATTTTTCGGCGCTGCGTTTTGTCTTCGATCTGCTGCAATCGGGCGGACAGACGATCGACCAGTTTGACGTAGGCGGCGTGGCTTTCGCGGATGGCCGCCAGCCAGGTTTCGTGCAGTTCCGGGTCTTCGGCGATGATGTCGGGCTCCACGAAATCCGTGTCCGATTCATCGACGTAGCGCTGCGACAGCTGGGAATAACCGAACCCCGCGCGATGCCGAACGAGTTCGTGGGTCAGGCTTCGCGAGACTCCGGTGAAAATAAAATTCCACACGGCGTGTTCAAGCACCGAACCGTGGCCGACTTCGAGCAGGTGTTGCAGGTATTCGGCGTTTCCACCGGGGCGCGGTTTGGCGAAACTCATGTAGCAAATCCGTCCCGCCATTTCACACAACTTCTGACCCGCCACCTCCGTATCCGTCTGCCACGTCTCCACTCCGTGATCCGACAGAAAACGATCCAGCTCTTCGTCGTTGAGAGTCTGCCGGCCGACCAGATACACCTGTGGTTCGCGAATAATACGCACATCGTGTTCCTTTTTTCAAACTCGACGATCTGTTGCCGGCTACGGAGCTTCAAAAAGACGGCGGGGAAGTTGTGATTGCCGAATAATCGCCCGCAATGTACCCGTACGAAGTTCCTCGTGATTGGGAACCGGAACGGTTATGGTGGACGCCTCGACGACTTTTTGCATGACGACATGGCTGCCCCGGCGACGTTTCTCCACAAAACCCTGCTCGCGCAGAAGTACGACACACCTGCAACCCGGATAGTACTTGCAACCTACCCAACCTGCACCTCTATCGGGGTGACGTACAATTCGCCACGAAGTCGATCGGTAATTTCATGAGGGCTGGCTGTTTCAAAAAAAAGTTCGACTGCCTCTATCAGATTTTGACGTGCTTCGCCCACTGTCGAACCCTGGCTGGCGATATCCAGATCCGGACAAAGCGCCACATAACCGTCGCCTTCGCATTCTACTATGGCGGTAAGACGCCTGACGCTGGCCACAATCTATCTCCCTTCAACCAATAATTCGCCCGATGGCAGATTCTTCTGAATTATACCATCTCGCTGCAGCATGATCCACGTTCTCCGTTGCGCAATTCATAAAACATTTTCGCTCGTCAGCCGGTTCATGCAAATCCTTCCTTTTGCGGTCATTCACAAAATGATAGCATAACCAATATAATGTTCACCGGTAAGAACATGACTTCAAGCTCTACAACCACGAGGCGAGAGCTGCCTGCCTTATTGAATCGTCTTCTGATCGTCGGTCTGGATGGGGCGACATGGGAGGTGTTGCGGCCGATGATGGAGCGGGGTCTCATGCCTCGCCTGAAGCAACTGGTTGAAACCGGGACGAGCGGCATTTTGATGTCCACCATTCCGCCGATCACGCCGGCGGCGTGGAGCACGTTCATGACCGGCAAAGGGCCGGGACGACACGGAATCATCGACTTTGAACGCTACGACCCGAAAACCAACGAACTGCGATTCAACAGCACGTACGAAATCCGTGAGCGAACGATCTGGCAAATTTTGGGCGAAAAGGGATTGCAGGTCGGGATCATTCAGGTTCCGATGACGTATCCCCCTCGGCCGGTGAACGGGTTTTTGATCAGCGGATTTGAAACTCCGGGTACGCAGGTAGAGTTCACATGGCCGCCAGAGTTGAAGGATGAGATTCTCCGGCGATGGCCGGCATTTTCGTTCAGCACGCGATGGCGGCGCAAGCCGTTTGGCGGGTTGGCGCTGTTTGCGGAAAATCTCGACTACATTCGGCGAAGTTTTGATCAGGGGGTCGAACTCACCCGGTATTGCGGTGAGAAATTCGGCTGGGATGCACTGATGGTTTTGTTCAAACTCGTGGACAACCTTCAGCACAAAACGTGGAAATATCTGGATTCGCGAACCGCTCATCGTGATCTAGCCCGATCCGAGTTGTGCACCGGATGTTTCGCGCACCTCGATCGGTGTCTCGGCCAGTTGGCAGACTATGCTCGTTCGCGGGATGCCACGCTGTTCATCATGTCCGATCACGGTCACGGGTCGCTCGACGGTAAAATTCAGGCCAATCTGCTGCTGCGCGACTGGGGATACCTCGCCATCGACCGGGCGAAGCAGTTGCAAACTCGAACAGAATACCTGTTGCACCGCTGGTTTCGAAAAAAGAAAGGCAAATTCGCCTCGAACGACGGGATCGAGCATGATCTGGCGATCGACTGGTCGGGGACTCGTGCGTTTATTGCCCATGCAGGGATGTGCGGGTTTCTGTACATCAATCTTCGCGGTCGCCAACCGGAGGGAATTGTCGAGCCAAACGATTACGAACATCTGCGAGATGAATTGATCGAACGATTGTTGCAGGTTTCGATTCGTAACCCGGCGGGAGAATTAGTCCATCCATTCGCTGCCGTGCACAAACCCGAAGAGCTTTACGGGTGCCGGCGCGACGAATACGACTGGTTGCCGGATTT
>CAIVHJ010000390.1 GCA_903905665.1 uncultured Phycisphaerales bacterium | reverse complement strand
GGGCAGCTTAGCATTATCTTGCTGGTCGGGCTTGCCGTGCTGATGGTTGTAGTGGTGGCCGCCATTGTCTTTTTGGAGAGTGGACGGCGGAAAGTGCCGGTTCAGTATGCAAAGCGGGTCATCGGACGCAGAGTATTCGGCGGGCAGAGCACGCATATTCCACTGAAGATTAATACCGCGGGGGTGATTCCACCTATTTTTGCATCGTCGATTATCGCGTTTCCTGCGACGATCGCCGGGTTTTTCGAGACGCCTTGGGTGAAGGAATTCGGCGCCCAGCTCGCGCCTGGGTCCCTGTTGTATACACTGATGTACGTTGGTCTTATTCTGTTTTTCTGTTTCTTTTATACCGCTGTAGTCTTGAACCCGGTGGACATGGCAGACAACATGAAGAAGTACGGTGGCTTCATTCCCGGGATTCGCCCTGGAACCAGGACTTCCGACTACATCTATAAGGTGCTCACAAGGATTACGTTTGCCGGATCGATTTACCTCGCGATCGTCTGCGTGATCCCTGAATTACTGATCTATAAACTGAATGTGCCATTCTATTTTGGCGGTACCTCGCTGCTGATCGTGATCGGTGTCGGTCTCGATACGGCTCAGCAGATTGAGTCCCACATGCTAATGCGGAACTACGAAGGGTTTCTCGGTAAAGGTATGGCCCCCCTTCGCGGACGGAGCGGGTGACGGGAAATCCATGCGAGTGGTGTTTCTTGGCGCACCAGGAGTAGGTAAGGGAACTCAGGCTAACCGTATTGCGGCGCAGTATCAGGTGGGGAAGATTTCGACCGGCGATCTTCTCCGCGAGGCGGTACGCAATCGGACCACGCTAGGTCTCGCGGCGAAGAGTTACATGGATCAGGGGAACTTAGTTCCTGATGCCGTGGTGATTGGGCTGGTGAGAGAGAAGTTAGCGGACCCCAGTTGTGCGAATGGATTCGTTCTGGATGGATTTCCCAGGACTGTTCCGCAGGCGGAAACATTGGGAGCGGTGTTGGCCTCCCAAGGGGTCGCGCTGGACCGGGTTGTAAATTTTCAGGTTTCGCGCGAGGATGTCGTCAGGCGGTTGAGCGGACGACGGAGTTGCCCGAAGTGCCAAGCGACGTTCCATGTAGACTTTGCACCGCCCAGGGTGAATGAGATTTGTGATCGATGCGGAGAGCCGCTCGTGCAGCGCAGTGATGACCGTCGCGAAGCGATCGAGATGCGCCTGAAAGTATATGATGAGCAGACGGCTCCGCTTGTCCGCTATTACGATGAGCGGCGCTTGTTGTTTCCGATGGATGCATCAGGTGCAGTGGATGTCGTCTTTCAGCATCTCTCGCAGGAGCTGGCACCGTACCGGGCGACATGATCATTCTCAAGACGCCGGATGAGATCGCAGTGATGGCTCAGGCGTCAAAAGTGGTGGCAGAGACATTACAGATTTTGCAGAAAGCCGTCCGGCCCGGTATCACAACGGATGAACTGGACCGTTTAGCCGAGGAAGAGATTCGGTCCCGCGGTGCGAAGCCGGCGTTTAAGGGGTATCGGAATTATCCGAAGACGCTTTGTGCCTCGGTGAATGATCAGGTCGTTCACGGGATTCCCTCCAAGCGAGTGCTGAAGGAGGGGGATATCATTGGACTCGACCTGGGGGCGATCGTCGGGGGGTTTTACGGAGATTCGGCGATCACAGTCGCGGTGGGGCAGGTGACCGAGCGGAATGCCAGCTTGGTTCAAGTAACCGAGGAAGCGATGTACCTCGGAATCAAGCAAGCGGTGGTGGGTCACAGGCTGTCTGATGTTTCGCATGCGGTCCAGCGGCATGTGGAGTCTGCAGGGTACTCGGTCGTGACGGAATTCGTCGGCCATGGGATTGGCCGGCAGTTGCATGAAGAGCCGCAGGTGCCGAATTATGGGAAGCCTGGGCAGGGACCTCGGTTG
>CAIVHJ010000389.1 GCA_903905665.1 uncultured Phycisphaerales bacterium | reverse complement strand
GTCGCTCATGGATAGGCTGGTTCCGAAACCCTCCCGAATCATGTCGGGAATCGCGCCTCGGTTTTATTGGAATACTATTCATTTTTTTGGGAGTTGATTCATGTTACCACGCGTCGTACTCCACAATGCAGTCAGCGTCGATGGGCGGATGGATCATCTTACGCCGGACATTGGTCTGTTCTATCAATTGATCTCGAAATGGAAAGAGGATGCGACACTCACGGGCAGCGACACCATCCTGCGTGCCTATACAAGGGAACAAATCAAACGAGCAGATGCAGAAGCATCCTCACCCCGAAAGAGCGATCCGAAAGACAAGCGGCCCCTGCTGGTCGTTCCGGACAGTCGGGGACGTTTGCGATGCTGGAACCTTCTGCGACGCGAGCCTTACTGGCGGAACGTCGTGGCGCTTTGTTCTCGAAAGACGCCTCAGAAATACCTGAATTACCTTCAGCGGCAACAGGTGGATGTGATTCGGACGGGCACGGATCATGTGAATCTGGCGCAAGCCTTGAAAGAACTTCGCAGCCGGTACAAGATCAACATCGTTCGCGCGGACTGCGGTGGAGCGCTCAATGGGGCCTTGCTTCGTGCCGGCTTGGTGGATGAAGTCAGTCTGCTGGTTCATCCGTGCCTGATCGGCGGGTCGAGTTCGGCTTCGATGTTCCGGGCGCCCGATTTGAATGGACCCAAAGGCGTGATACGATTGAAACTGACGCACCTCCGCAAACTCAGAGATGGTATTGTCTGGATGCGGTACAAAATTTTGAAGAACAGGAAGAACTGACATGTCGTTTATTGATTGGCTGGTGAAGAAGCGAAAGCCGTTGTCGGCGATGAATCGGTCGGAGCTTCGGCGGCAGGAGTTGATGATCGAGAAGGATCGAACGCAGCTGCTCAACCGAGTGCAGAAATTGGCGGAGCAGAAGCAATCGCTGTTTGAAAAAGGCGCGACCGACAAAACGCCGGAAGTGCGCAAAGTGCTGGCGCAGGAATTTGAGCTCAAGACGGCTGAACAACTGATGCTTTCGCGTCAGCTCAACATTCGCAGCAAAGAGTTGCTGACGGTTTCCCGACTTCGGATGATCCGCGAAAATCAGGAACGAGCGAAGAGCACCGGCAGCAAACTCGGCCTCGTCAGCGAAAAAGATATCCTGAAACTGGGCAAGTTGATCGAAAACGACGCGATCACAAGTGAGATGTATCAGCAGCGGCTGGATGAGATGATCAAATTGCAGGCGGAGGTGGATGAAGGCAGCGCGGGACTCTCCGAAGCCGGCCAGACGGTCATGGGAATCTGGGACAAAATGGATCGCGGAGTGTTGACGGACAAGGGCGAAGCGTTCGACGAAGCCGATCGTCGCGTCCGCGAGAAGCAAAAAGCCCCGGAGGAGGCGTAAGATTAACCGCAGAGTGCGCGGAGCACGCAGAGAAAATTGAAAACGGGAAAATACTTTACCGCAGAGATCGCAGAACACGCAGAGAAATGGAAAATGGAGAATTGAAAATTGAAGATGGGAAAGTGGATTTACCGCAGAGATTGCAGAGCGAGCGGAGAATGAATAGAAAAATATGAAATTAAAAACAACAATGTTTCCGAATTCTTTAGTGTCAATTTCTCAGCGGTCTCTGCGCACTCTGCGGTAAAAAAAGGGATTCAATCATGGGACTGTTCAAATCGGAAGAAGAACGACGGATCGAGCGGGATATCAAAGTTCGGCAGGGATTGCGACGGATCGAAAAAGCCGTGCGCGAGCAGAAGCAGTTTCAGGACGAATTCATCCGTAACGCCCAGCGTGCCAAGATGATCGGCGACACGAACCAGTACAATTTCATCCGCAATTCACTCAAAAAAACCGCCACAGTCCAGCGATTGCTCGAACGTCAATTGCTGGCGGTCAAGAACGCGCTCCTGATCAAGCGACAGGCGGAAGCGTCGTCCGATTTTGCATCCGCCATGAGTACGATGGCGAACGAGATCGGGCGATTGTTTGGGCAGACCGATCTGGTGAAAACCCAGATGGAGTGGGAAAAAGCCATGGTGCAATCGCAGACCATGGAAGAACGGATGAACATGTTCCTCGATTCGATCGAGGACATCGCCGCTCAGGATACCGCTTCCGCCGGTACAGAGATCACCGTGACCGATGAAGAAATTGATCGACTGATTGATGCCGAAGCCCAGGCGGAACACGACAAAGAAATCGACCAACTGACCGGCCTCCGCGCCGAAATCGACGCACTCAAACAACAGGGGGAAAAACAAAAATGAATACCGTTTGCGCATGCAATCTTTTCGAAAGTTAATCAGTAGGATTTTACATGAGAAATGAAGAATACGCCTATCTTGAAACGGATGACCATTGTGCCATTTGCGGAATCGGTGACCGAAGGAATCTGACAATCCATCATATTGACGAGAATCGATCAAACAACAACTACGAAAACCTTATCGTACTATGCCACAATTGTCATCACCGCTACCATGAAAATAAAGGCCTCTCCGACGATGACATCAAAAGGCGCAAGAAAAATCTGATAGCACGGACTCTTGACCACTACGGTGTGAATGCACTGAAGATTGCAGCACGCCAAGGGGGTGTTATGGCGAGGCCTTTTCTGGTTTTTCATTTGGTGGACTTGGGATTATTGGAAGAAAAAAACGTTATGGCGAGCATTGGTAGAAGACAATTCAGAGAACACCATGATTCTTACGTTTGATAATGGTTGGCAGTTGTCGTTCCGCATTCACAACGCCGAAAGCCGTGTTATTCCTTCGCTGAAATTCGATGTGCAAATAATCGGATCGCCAGACAAGAGTCAGCAACATATTCATTACATGGAGGATGGATGAAACCCCGCGACCTTATTGCTCAGGAATGCAACGATGAATTGAAACCGTCGGAATGGCCCGACTTGGCGGACTGCACGGCGGATGACGCGAGTACGGATTTTGTAGTTTGCCCTGAGTGTGGAAAAGCGGTCTATTCCGAAGCCGAGCAATGTCATCATTGCGGTCAGTGGCTGATTTCCGGACAAAACCAAACGAGTCCGTTCTGGATCGTTGTCGTGGTGGCAATGACCATCGTATTCATCGTAGCGGCGGTGCTGGTATTTTGGCGGTAATCATGCTCATAAGTCCTTACACACAAATAAATTACGCAACACGACCGGATGATCAGAATCGTCATCCTTGTGACGATTCTCGGCGGAGAATGATTCTACAATTGAGCGCCATTCCGCCGATATAATTGATTCGTTGGCTTGGCGCGGAATCTTATTTAAGAGTTTCAGACCATGAAAAAGTCACGGAAGACTGTCCCATCACGCGGCGGAGCCGAACTTAATGGGGCCCCATATTTTGCGTTGATCGTTCTGCTGCTTTGTCTCTTTGCAACGACCTCTGTCGTCACCTTTTCACCAACCGACTGGCCGAATCCCCATGTGTTCCCATACGCGGCTTCGGCGCACAATGCCTGCGGCAAAACCGGCGCGTGGATCGCATTTCACACCATTCGATTGTTCGGCATTGGAGCCTATGCGGTTCTGTGCTTCGGACTCGCCGCTTCAGTCTGGCGAATCATACAGGGGCCGTTATCTCATATCGTTCAGCGGTTCCTCGGCGTCATCATCTTGGGAATCGTCGCTTCGACAATGACCCGATTGCTTTGGACAACGCCGGTCGCCAATTTGCCGCTGGGTTACGCCGGTTCACTCGGTATGTTTTTCGGATCGTTGATGCGGGAGTATTTTTCCGGATTTGGCACGTTCCTCATTTTGGCGTACAGCGTTCTGGCGGCGCTGTTGTTCATCTTTGACGGATTTTGGATGGGGCTGCGAAACACCGTGCAGGGAACGGTGTTGGGAATCGTCTCGGTGCTGGGGCGAGTTGTTTCCTTCGCGCGATGGATCGTTTCCACAACGGTTCGCGCGTTATGGATGTTGATCCGGTTCCCGGTTGTGGCATGTCGTTCGGCGGGTTCAGCTTTGACGAATCGTGTGCGATCCGCATCCCGCGATAACCCCAAGCCGGAACCAGTAATCAACGCTCGTCGGCAGCTCGATCTCGGTTTCGCCGAAACCAAAGCGATCCGCCCCGATGGCGCTGCTCGCTCTGAGCCATCTTCGGATTCCGTTCGCTGCGCGAGTCAGAATGAAAATGTCTCTGAACCCACAACATCCACATCGACGGATGAAACTGCTACTACACCCGTCCGTGCCGATCCGATCTTTCGTTCGTCAGCGACGCGCAGCGAAGAAAAACCTGCCGGAGTGTACCCCGCGGAGTTGGACGACTGGGTACTCCCGCCGATGTCGCTGCTGGAAGACGTCGAGTTCACGTTGACGGCGCAACAGGAAAGTGTGGCGCGGGAAAAGGCGAAAGTCCTTGAACGGACGCTCAACGAATTCAAAGTGGAAGCCTCCGTTGTGGCGATCGACACGGGACCGGTGATCACGATGTTTGAATTGAGTCTGACCCCAGGTATCAAAGTCAGCCAGATCAACAATCTGGAACGGGACATCGCCCGGGCGCTTAAAGCGCCGGCGGTTCGAGTGGTGGCGCCGATTCCCGGCAAGAACACGGTCGGGATTGAGGTTCCGCGAATCGACCGCGAGCGAGTTCGCTTCAAAGAGTTGATGGCGGCGGCAGGTCGGTCGGCGCGCGAGATGGCGTTGCCTCTTTTTCTGGGCAAAGACGCCAGTGGAAATCCGCTGGTCATGGACCTCACGTCGATGCCCCACCTTCTGATCGCCGGAACGACCGGTTCGGGAAAGAGCGTGTGTATCAACTCGATCATCATGAGCGTGCTGATGACCCAGCGGCCGGATCGGGTCAAGATGATCCTGATGGATCCCAAGATGGTCGAACTCAGCGCGTTCAAGGAAGTTCCGCATTTAATGTGTCCGATCGTCAACGACATGCAGCGGGCGGAGCGTATTCTGGACTGGGCGTGCACCAAGATGGACGAGCGTTATGCCCTGCTCGCCGAGGCGGGCGTGAAAAACATCGCCGACTTCAACAAACTCACCCGCGACGAAATTCTCGAGCGATTCAAACCGACGTGCGAGGATGAAATCCGACAGATTCCGATGCATCTGCCCTATCTGGTGCTGATTGTGGACGAGTTGGCAGATTTGATGATGACGGCGGCCAAGGAAGTGGAGTACCACCTCGCGCGGTTGGCGCAAAAGAGCCGGGCGGTGGGCATTCACATTGTGGTGGCGACGCAGCGTCCGGAAGCGAAAGTCGTCACGGGACTGATCAAATCGAACCTGCCGTGTCGTGTTGCGTTTCGCGTGGCGGCGAGGATGGATTCCCGAATCGTTCTGGACCAGAACGGCGCCGAAGGTCTCCTCGGACAGGGCGACATGCTCTTCCTTCCGCCGGGGTCCGCAACGCTCGTTCGGGCGCAAGGAACTTTTGTCGCCGACGAAGAAGTCCGCCACGTCGTTAATGATCTGAGAAACAAGGGCGCGTGCGATTTCCATCCTGAATTGATCCGGTTGAGAGCGGAGAACGGGTCCGACGAGACGGGAGAGCGCGACGAGTTGTTCGACCAGGCGGTCGAGATCATTCTGGAGTCGCAGCGAGGCAGCGTGAGTCTGCTGCAGAGGCGATTGACGGTCGGATACTCACGGGCTTCGCGTTTGATCGACCAGATGGCGGTTGCCGGTCTGGTCGGTGAATACAAGGGTTCGCAGGCGCGGGAAGTTTTGATGACGCTTGATGAATGGAAGGTCTTGAAAGCACAGGTCAATCGGGAACTCACCGAAGGTTACGCCGCCGATCAGGACGAGACTTCTGAAACTCCGTCGGCGCCGTCGGTTCCATCCATGGCTTGCAGCGACGAATGAGAAACTATCTCAAAAGTGCGGCACGGGCCTCTGTCCTGTGATCCACCGGCTGGAAGCCGGTGCCACAAAGAGTG
>CAIVHJ010000388.1 GCA_903905665.1 uncultured Phycisphaerales bacterium | reverse complement strand
GATTTCAACCATGAAAATCGGTGTACCCAAAGAAACTTTTCCGGGCGAAAGACGCGTCGCACTCGTGTCAGATCACATCGCACCGCTTGTAAAAAAAGGGCATGAGGTCTGGATCGAATCGGGAGCGGGGATTCCGGCAGGGATTCCCGACGAGCAATATCAATCCAAAGGAGCCAAGTTGGCTTCCGAGCGAGGGGAAATTTTTAAGTGCGCCGACATCATCCTGCAAGTCCGAACCTACGGAAGCAACCAATCTGCCGGTCACGGCGATCTGACTCTGATGCGTTCGGGCCAGATTATCATCGGTTTGTGTGATCCCCTGAGTGAACCCCATGCGGCAGAGGAGGTCGCCCGAACGGGTGTCTTGCTGTTCGCCATGGAACTGATTCCAAGAATCACCCGCGCGCAAAGCATGGACGTATTGTCGTCGATGGCCATGATCGCCGGGTATAAGGCGGTCTTGCTGGCGGCCAATACGCTGCCGAAAATGTTCCCGATGTTGATGACTGCCGCAGGAACGATTACACCGGCGAAAGTATTTGTCATTGGTGCCGGTGTCGCCGGTTTGCAGGCAGTTGCTACCGCCAAGCGACTCGGAGCCGTAATCTGCGCCTACGATGTCCGCGCCGCCGTGAAGGAACAAATCGAAAGTCTGGGCGCCAAGTTCGTCCACATGGACCTGGAAGCGGGGGGTTCCGAGGACAAGGGCGGATACGCCAAAGCCATGGACGAGGAATTCTACCGAAAACAACGGGAACTCATGACGAGAGTCGTGGCGGAAAATGACGTGGTCATCACGACCGCGGCGGTGCCCGGCAAAAAGGCTCCGATTTTGATCACGGCGGACATGGTCAAGGGAATGAAACCCGGATCGGTCATCGTGGATGTGGCAGCCGAGCGCGGCGGAAATTGTGAACTCACGCGGCCGGGTGAGACGGTGGTGCAACAGGGAGTCACCCTCATCGGCGAGACGAACCTGCCCTCGACGATTCCCTATCACGCCAGCCAAATGTATGGGAAAAACCTCTCGAATTTCCTGTTCAACCTGATCAACAAAGAGGGAATGCCCAATCTGAATATGGAAGACGAAATTATCCGCGAGACGCTGGTGACCCGAGACCAGCAGGTGGTTCATCCGCGTGTGAAAGAATTACCGGCTTCATAACAACAAGCCGAAAGGAGATTGACTCTGATGCAACCGGAATCGGATTTCATGACATTGTTGTTCGTGTTCATGCTGGCCACCTTTATCGGAATCGGTGCGATCCTGCGGGTGACCCCGCTGTTGCACACGCCGCTCATGTCGCTGACCAATGCGATTTCGGCGATTGCCGTCGTCGGTTCGATCATTGTCGCGGGAGCGGACAAATATCCGGTTTGGATTCGGATTTTGGGCGCCGTGGCTTTGTTCGCCTCCATGACGAACATCGTCAGCGGATTTCTGATTACCGACCGGATGCTCAAGATGTTCAAAACCCGGCAAGGAGATAAGTCATGAACACGTTTGTCCAGTTGGCTTATCTCGTCGCGTCGGGTTTGTTCATTTTTTCGCTCTTTTGGATGAGCAGTCCTCGAACCGCTCGTCGAGGAGTTTGGGCCGGTGTCGCGGCGATGCTCATTGCCGTCGGAGCGACGTGGATCAAACCGGAAGTGACGAGGCATGCGTGGGTTTTGATCCCGATTCTCATCGCGATTGTGCCGGGAATCTGGTTGTCCCTGGTTCCTCTGACGGCGGTACCGCAACGAACGGCGCTTTCCCATGCGTTCGGCGGGTTGGCGGCGGGACTGGTCGGAACTGCCGAGTATTTCTACTGGTTTCAGTCTGAACATGAGATGCTCACCGCCTTTCGAATGACGGCGATCATTGCCGAAATTATTCTGGGTTACCTCACGTTCACCGGCAGTCTGATCGCCGCCGGAAAACTACAGGAACTCAAGTGGATTCCCCAGCGTCCATGGGTTTACAAGGGACATAACATCGTGAATTTCTCGG
>CAIVHJ010000387.1 GCA_903905665.1 uncultured Phycisphaerales bacterium | reverse complement strand
ATAATCCCGTTGGTTCCGCCATCGAATACGAGATATGAGTTCGAATCGCTGGCGACAAATAAAGACGCTACCGCTTGACTCAGTTTTGCTCCTGTCCCCCATAAAATAGTAATGGGAGACCCTGCACTTCCATTTCCATAGGGGACCAAGCCTGAAGTGATCGTTCCACATAGATGAACGGTATCTCCCGGTCCAATCTTACCTCCCTGTTTTGGGTTTGCCCAATTGCCGGAGGTGTTAAAAAACGTATACGGATAGGCATTAGCACAGCTCGTTCCGTTGGCCGATCCCGCTGCCGTCTGAGCGACATATATATCGGCGGCGTTCACTTCGCGGCCATTTGCAATCACTAACGATGCCACCATTAACGCCAATCCCAATAGGAATCCAAAACGACATGAAAATTGAATTCGATTCATTACTACCTCCCAGTGACTAAGGACGGCACAGCGGCAAACACATCCGTCGGCCATAAATCCTTGTCACAAGTATTCTAGCAATAAACATGCCAACTTCACCGGCAATTTCTGGCTTATCATTGCCCCGCCTTGAAGAGCCGTATGTAATTATTCGAGAAGCCCCGTGACGAGGAGACGAAAGCGTGCGGTTGGGGGCGCCGGTCTCGCTCGGACATCGTAAAAGCGTTCGTGAAAGGGCGTGGGCGGTTCCGTGTGGCGATGCCAAAAGCGCGCACCAAGATGTCTGTCGTGATCACGTCGTCCTTCAGTTAGTCCAAGATTCTCATGGTCAAATTATGTCAGCATTTCTAGGAGGTTGTAGGATTTTGCCTCACACGGCCTTAGGCCTTGGCGCCTCTGCAACCAAAAAAAGGGGCATTCCAGTGGACACGGGTGTGGGCGATTATAGAATTGACTCCCTACGATAGAACCAATTCTATAACAACTGACGTTGACCGGATAGACCTCGCGGATATCGTAGCCAATTGAACTAATAAACCGCTCCGCAGGCCAATGCCTGAATCGCCGGATCGATTCCCTTGAAAAAGTCACAGCCGCTGTATCTGCCTGGCAAAACCATCGGAACAATCTCAATGCCAAGATCACCTGGCAATTCACAACCGACGATGCCCGGATAAAACTCCGGCGTCTTTAGCCGACATTAGAGACGTGACATGACACTAGGGTACTTCTGGCTCATCGACCTTAGTCCCGGAAGGCTTAACATACCTCCACATGACCCGCACAAAGGCGTGTCGCCCTAAAATACCCCTCAGGCGGTACCAATTGCGCCAAAGCATGTCACGCAGTTTATCCCGAGGCGTCCGGGCAAAACAGGTTCGACTTCGAAAGGCGTCATAGAACTGAGCATTCAAGCTGAGGGTGCTTGCATCCCAAGGCTTCAAATGCGTCACGAAGTGGACGATTCCTGGCCGGCGTTCCACTTCCAAGTCAGAGATCTTCTTTTCATGGTGATTCTGGAGGTTCCATCGTGCATCTAGCTTCTTCCAGAGTCCGTCGCAAGCAACATTGAGAGCGTCTTGGTCCGAGAAAGGCGACTGCGGGTGCTGGATGAGATATTCTATCGCCTT
>CAIVHJ010000386.1 GCA_903905665.1 uncultured Phycisphaerales bacterium | reverse complement strand
TCTGTTGTTGTGGGCGCATACCGAGAAGTTGTTTGAGGCATTATTCCAGCCGGTAAACCTGAAGTGATCGGTGACATGCTTCGTACCCCCCTACTGGCGAAACCCTTACATCAAGAGTCTAAGATACTTAAGTCGTTTTCGCAAAAAAGTGCCGCTGTTTTTACATCCGTCGAGGTCCGAAAAAACGACGATCGAATCCACGGATTATGCGGCGAGGATTGACGCGGATCGCACTTGCATGTGGACGGCGGGCGCGAACGTCCGATAGAATCCCGCTCGCCGTGGGTTTAGTGATTCGCTCGAACAAAAATAAGCCCTTTCGTGGAGGGGTCGTTTTTTCATGGTGCGATTATCGGCCCAGTGGATTGTTCCCATAACTACTCCTCCGATTCACAATGGCGTGATTGAAATTGTCGAATCTCGCCTGGCCTATGTGGGTCCGAAAACCCAACAGTATTCGAACGAAACCGAGGAACTGAGCAATGCGATCATCGTGCCGGGATTCATCAACGCTCACACTCATCTCGATCTTTCCTGGATGAGTGATCTGCGAGATGAGGGCGGCGATCTGGTCGCGTGGTTGTCGCGGATTGTCGAGCGACGGCGGGGACTTGATGACGCCCAGATTCGACAGCGGATCGTTGAGTCCGCTCGGCAGGGCGTTACCGAATGTCTTGGCTCCGGCGTGACGATGGTGGGCGACATCTCCCGCTCCTGTGGAATTACCCGCGCCGAACTGAAAAACGGCCCCCTGCGGGTTGTTTCGTTCGGTGAGATGGTGGGTATTGGGACGCGGCGCGGCGCCCTCGACGGTCTGCTGACCGAAGCCGGGGACCGACGTTTTGATTCCGAGTTCCTTCGCAGTGCGGTTAGCCCGCACGCCCCCTATTCTATTGACGCCGACGGCGCAAGAAAAGTCGTCGAATACGCCCGATTAAACCATCTTCCGATCTCGATGCACCTGGCCGAATCCGTGGAGGAAATTCAGTTTCTTCAGACGGGGCAGGGACGATTCCGTGAATTTCTGGAACAACTCGGCGCATGGGATGAATCCATCGTTCCGGCGGGATTGACCCCCGTTCGCTGGGCCGACGAATTGAATCTGCTGGGACCGGATTGCCTGATCGCCCACGGAAATTATGTGGACGCCGAGGAAATCGATCTGCTTTGTGCGTCGGGTACCAGTGTCGCTTTTTGCCCTCGCGCGCATGCCTTTTTTCGCCACGCCCCCTATCCTTTGCTGTCCTATCTCGGCGGCGGGGTCAACATGTGCGTCGGCACCGACAGTTTGGCGTGTTGTCCCACGCTTTCGGTGCTCGATGAATTGCGCGAAGTGCATCGCCGATTCCCGGAGCTCTCACCGGAATTGGTCTTGACGATGGGGACGATCAATGGGGCCCGGGCATTGGGATCTGCCCATCTCGTCGGTTCGCTGGAAGCAGGCAAGCGCGCCGATTTCGCCGTCTTCACTCCGGCGGAACACTCGAATCCCAACACTCCCGAATCACCCGAAGAGGCACTCCTGGATGGACCATGGAAACTGGGCCGGTTGTACGTCAATGGGCTTCGCGTTCGATGAATGACCCGTGGACAGCAGGGCCCTCATTTCGGCGCGGCGGATCTCATCGATTGGCATACCGAATCGACCTCACGCTATGATCCAGCAGATGCACGTAAACGACAAAGCACGGAATATGAAATGCCAGAAGCAACAGAATCACGAGAGCGTCCGCGTTCCTCATCCACATCCGAGACAGATCCGCAAGTTCTCGCTCCCACGCCGTCAGGAAAGCCACCATCAGCAATGCGAGAACCCACCAAATCAAAACGTAGCCGCTGGTCCAGTACGAAACGTGAGCGACCGCCGACATCTGATTTCGTCGGTCCGCCCACGAAAAACACAACCCGACGAACGACCCCACCCCGCCGATGACCAGCATCGGAATCACAAATCCGGGCAGACAAATCACAATCGAATCCACCATGGAATCTGCATTGGGCCAGTGCCCACTCGCGGCTCGGTTCATCAGCAGGGATATTGAAATTGAATACGTAACGATCATGGTCAAAAACAGGGTCTTGAGCACGAAACGGCGAGATTCTGCACCGGCGGATCGAATGGGAACCTTGCGAAAAAAACGATCCGGACGGGCGATGGCGGGAAAAAAACATCTCCAGTACCCATGAGGCGAGGTGCGCCGGACTTCCGGCCCCAACGACTCTATTGCCGCCCGACCGCATTCAGGACACATCCCCTCAGGCGGAGTGTAGGCAAGGTTGTAACCGCACCACTCGCACATCGGTGGAGTGATTGGACAGTGGGTTTGAGTGGGCACGCGCCCGGCGGTTAGCAGCGCCCACAACAACCATCCCATGCAAGTCGCGAACAAGGGATAAAGGAATAGACTCTCAAGATGTCGATTGACCCAGAGCCACCGGTCCCATGACCCGTCGAACAAAACCTGAACCGAATTGATGACCGCCGTCGCGATCAACATCACAACGATCACCCCCAACACCAGCAACGAGCCAAGCCACACAATTCTCACGCAACGCCGGATGGAATGACCCAGCGACTCCGGCTGGGCCGACCACAACAACATCAGAAACGATCCCAACAGAAAAATTAGCTCGACCACCCCCCAAACAGCGCCGGCGACCAGCGCCTGTCGGGACACACTGATGAAGTCGAACAGCGTACGCACGCTCTTCGCCAGGCATTCTGTGAAAAGAACTGATTCGTTCCCCCATCGCGATGAAAACAGATAATTCATATACGAAACAAACAGAATAATTGGTCCCACCCATAGGATCAGGACAACGAAATGAGCTAAGTATGCCCGCAACAGCGAAACCCCCGAAGCCGCCTGGGCCGCGATTCGAGGCCGAAACGGAAGCACCAGCATCACCCACCATGCCGAAACGCGATCCTTCGCCCCGAACGAACGGATTCCATCCATATCAATCGCTCAACCTTTCGCCCCCGATACGTGAGTTTTAGCAAGGCTCCTCGAATTCGCAACGGCACGCGGCGACCTTCTCCAATTTCGACCGAAGCAGGACATTAACGCGAAAGGTCCGCACGTTTATGAAGTACGCGTCGGCAGCGACGGCGGATGGGGGCAACACAGGTCTCGAGAAAAACGTCGGTTTGCCGAACCGCCAGTCCGATATGCTTTCGAGGATCAAGTAATTTCTTCCAGTCGAAATTCGCAAAAGCAGGGTCGTCGGAGAGTCGTCGGATTAAGGGATGAGCAAGGGTTGCGGATTGCGGACGGCGGATTGCGAAACGATGGAGGGAGGCAGGAGATTTAATCTCTGCGGCGGCGGCCTGGGTGTAGCGGCGGAGTTTTTCGTGAAGACATTGTCGATCACCGCCGGATTTGACGGCCGCCATCAGGACGTTTTCAGTGGCAAGGAACGGCAATTCCTGTTGCACGTGGTCGGTGATGATCTTTTCGTTAACCATCAGACCGCGGGCGACGTTGGTCACAATCCGCAACATGCCGTCGGTGGCCAAAAACGCTTCAGGAATGGATAGGCGGCGGTTGGCGGAATCGTCCAAAGTGCGCTCGAGCCATTGTTCTGCGGCGGTCTGCAACGGCGAACCCGCCAGTGACAACACAAACCGCGCCAAACCCGTGGCCCGTTCGCAACGCATGGGATTGCGCTTATAGGGCATCGCGCTCGATCCCACCTGCGATTTCTCGAACGGTTCCTCGATTTCTTTTAGATGAGCAAGGAGTCGGATGTCGTTGCAAAATTTGTGAACGCTGGTCGCCACACCCGAAAGCACGTTGACAATTTGCGCATCAACTTTGCGAGAGTACGTTTGTCCGGTAACGGGATAGCAACCGGTGAAGCCCATCTTTTTGGTGAACTTTGTTTCGAGTCGGCGGACTTTGGTCGCGGAGCCATCGAATAGTTCCAGAAAACTATTTTGGGTTCCGGTGGCGCCTTTAAGTCCTCGAAATTTCAGATGATCGAGTTCAAATTCGATATGCTCCAGATCCATCAGAAAATCGTGGCACCACAGCGTCGCGCGTTTTCCAACCGTGGTTAGCTGGGCTGGTTGAAAATGTGTGAACCCCAGCGTCGGAAGGCCACGGTGTTTTTGGGCGAACCGTCCGAGGGCATCAATGACGTTGACCAGCCAGTCGCGGATGAAGATCAAAGCCTCCCTCAGAATCATCAGATCGGCATTGTCGGTGATGTCGGCACTGGTCGCACCGAGGTGAATAATCCCGCGAGCATCCGGCGCCGCATCGCCGAACGCGAGAACGTGCGCCATCACATCATGACGCAGTTTTTTTTCGTATCGGGCCGCCCGATTGAAATCAATTCGGTCCATCGCCCGTTTCATCTGCTCGATCTGTTTGCGGGTGATCGGCAGACCGAGTTCGTGTTGCGATTCCGCCAACGCCACCCACAACCGACGCCAAGTTCGGATTCGGTGACGGGCGGAAAACAGTCCCACCATTTCGGGCGAAGCATTGCGAGCAACCAGAGGCGACTCATACACGTCATGTGTGCTCGAAGACATGAACCCTATTGTAAACTGATTTGCGACAAAAAACACTCGGCAACAAGGATGCCAGTTTGTGCTAACCGCAAGGACAGCAAAAGATTTCGGCAAACAGATAACAAACAACCCGTGGATTTGATTTCGGTCGAGATTGATCTGTGGAGGTGATCCCGATTCAGATCGTCTCTTTTTGACGTGTGATCGACAACGCGCAACGCCATCCCGTCGATGCAGGAGTGACATCAATATGGCACCGACTCGCCATTATCCCCCTTTTGTCGTTCGTCGTTCGGTTTAGTTCAAAGCCGGTACGTGGCACAATACGGGTGCAGGCCGTTGTCAAAGAAAAAGACCGGTGAGTTGCTCAGGGATGATCGACACGCCGATGGTTGCACCATGCACTGAAACGAATGAGGTGACTACCATGGCGTTGTGGGTCATCAAACCGGGACGGCGGGGTGAACACGAAGACTATTTTTTGTCACGTCAGGTGGTGTGTCTGACGTTTGCCGACTTACCCCGTTTGGACGACATCACGTCACCCGAAGCCATGAAAGGCCTGTTCCTCAAAATGTTTCCCGCTCTTTCGATACAGTCTCGCGGAAATTACACCGCCCAGACCTGGGCGTTTCGGGGAATTTCCAAAGTCGGGGATCTGATCGCCATGCCGTTGAAATCGTCGGTTCGTTTTGTCGTGGGACGAATCCGCAGTGAATACCAGTATGATCGAAACTGCGAACTTCCCTACCGCCACCAGCGTTCCGTGAATTGGCATGGCGAGACGTTTTCACGTTGCGATCTGGATGTGGACCTGCGATACAGCCTGGCGACCAAGAAGACGTTTTGCCGCGCCAGAACCCCACAGGCCGAGAATCGCTTTCACCATCTCTTAGAGGACAATTCACTCCCCAAAGAATCGCAGACATTCGCCGACGCGGATTCTCTCCCCCGCGAGGACCGCTCCGAAAACGGCTCATCCTTTTGTTCGCTGCGCCGGCATATTGAGCGGCATTTCTCAGGAGATGATCTGGCGGACCTGGTGGCGGAGTTGCTGCGGATGGAGGGATTCCTGACGTTTGTGGCTCCGAGGGGCAAGGACGGCGGGCGTGACATTCTGGCGGCTCGTGGGCCGTTCGCGTTTGAACCGCCTCGAATCTGCGTTCAGGTCAAACGCACCACCAAACCGGCCGACGTCCACGTGTTGCGCTGCCTGATCGGGAGTATGCATACCGTGGCCGCCACGCACGGCATCCTGGTTTCATGGTCGGGTTTCACTCGAGACGCTTATCGCGAAGCGGCGCCGCTGCACTTCACGATTCGGTTGATCGACGGGAATCAACTACTCCAAAGCATCCTGCCGAACTATTCCCGCCTATCTCTTGCGCTTCAACAGAAACTCCCACGGAGAGTACCTGATGAATTCCTGGTTTCGGAGTGCGAATTTCGAGATGAATCCCCCGATGCGACGGCGTTCGGGCTATATCCGGGATTTCCAAATCACTTATCCTGATAACAACCGGATTCGCAGGCGACGACGAAACTCTCAGCGTGGTATTTGAGCAGCTCCCACTTGTCGCGGATGCGGTCGGCTTCGTTGGATGCGATTCTGCCGTCGTCTTCGATGCTCCGACTGACCGTGGACAACAGATCGCCAAATTCCTGAATCAATACCTGGGTAGTTCGCAGGAGTTCGGCTTCCGTGTCTTTCCGAATGGGGAGCGGGTTCCGCACAAAAAAACCGCCGACTTCGTGGCACACCCAGTTGATTACCGCCGTGTGACCGGTAACGCGAACAATCTCCGCCATCCGATCAAGCGGGTTGCGCGTCCCGCTCGAATCCGGGTCTTCGTGCTGAGATTCCTGACACCACTTGTACACCAGTGCCGGTGAAAGTTTGAGCTGATTCGCCAGCGCCTTTACCCCGATCACGTCCGCCGCCGCCCTGAGCACCTCGTGCGATTTCATGGATGACTCCCGTCTGCTCCCGAAAGAACCGAACCAAAAAAACCCATCCGCAAGACATCTCCGGTCGTTATAATATCAGATTGGTCGCTAAAGACGATGGTGGAGTATGGCTATGCCGATGACCAAAACGCAAATACGGGAATTGCTGGAACCGGCCGGGTTGCGGCTTAAAAAACGGTTTGGGCAGCATTTCCTGATCGACGGAAACCTGCTGACCAAACTGGTCCAGTCCGCCGGAATCGGTCCGAACGACGTCGTGCTGGAAGTCGGCGCCGGTCTGGGGAATTTGACCGAACTGCTGGTCGAACAGGCGGGCCACGTGGTGGCGGTCGAAATCGATGGGGGTTTGTTCAAACAACTTTCAATGCGGCTGGGAGATCATCAGCGATTGACGCTGCTCCATGCCGATATCCTTGAAAACAAGTCCCACGTTTCACCCCTTGTCCTGGAGCAGGTCGCGTGTGCCGCAAATGCGCAACCTGCGGAATTGCTGATGGTGTCCAATCTTCCATATAGCGTCGCAAGTCCCCTGATTGTGGCGTTGCTGTGTTGCGATTTGCCGTTTTCTCGGTTCGTGTTTTCGGTGCAAGCCGAAGTGGCGGACCGGATGCTTGCGAACGAGGGAAGCAGGGATTTTGGCCCGTTGTCAATCGTGCTACAATCGACGTGCAGCCTGGAAAAATTATTTCACCTCCCGCCGCAGGTGTTCTGGCCGGCGCCGGAGGTGGATTCGGTCGTGCTGCGATTGGACATCAACCGCGCGAATTTCGCGAGTCCCGATGATCTGAGAGCGTTCGGCGAGTTTGTCAGAGCGGCGTTCGGTCATCGGCGCAAAACACTGAACTATAATCTCTCTCGCACCGTGGACCCGCCGGTGCTTCGATCGTTGGGCGAATCGCTGGAAATCGACCTGCGACAGCGGCCGGAACAAATACCGGTTCGCAAATGGTTGGAGATGTATTTCCGACTAAATTTGAAATCCCGCGAATCATGAAATAAAACGACAAGCATGGACAGGAAGCGTCAATAAACATAGAGCACCCGTCGGAGAAAAAGATATATAGCACCCGGCATGCCGGGTGTTTTATGAGGTTTGATGATGATGCGACGACCGACACGACCCATCCGAATCGGACCCATTCCCGTGGGGGGAGATGCCCCGGTCGTGATTCAATCCATGACCTCGACGCACACCCACGATATCGACGTGACCGTGGCGCAGATTCATCGGTTGGTTCAGGCGGGGGCGGAGGTGGTGCGCGTCGCCGTTGCGGATCTGCACGACACACAGGCTTTGCCGAAAATACTCAAGCAGGTTCCCTGTCCCATCATCGCCGACGTGCATTACCATTATGAACGCGCTTTGGAAGCGATCGAGGCGGGCGTACACAAAATCCGATTGAACCCCGGCAACCTTCAGGACCGGGATCAGGTCCACCGCGTCATCGATGCTTGCAAGGATCATGGAATTCCGATTCGGATCGGAGTCAATGAAGGAAGCATCGTCGAGCGCATCGACAAGACGGTTCGGGAGGCTGAAAAATCCAAACTGGCCCGGGAGCATCATTCATCGCTCATTCGATTGATGATGGAAAAACTTACTGAGTATCTGAAAATTTTTGACGATCGGAATTTTCGGGACGTGGTACTGTCCGCCAAAAGCATCGACCCGATCATCGTGATCGAAGCCTATCGAGAAATCAGCCGACGATTCGACCATCCGCTGCATCTGGGACTGACACACGCCGGTCCTCCGGAAACGGGAAGAATTCGGTCCGTGGCGGCACTGGCGACGCTGCTGGCGGAGGGGATCGGAGACACGATCCGAATTTCCTATGCCGCCGATCCCGTCGTCGAAGTGACCGATGCCAAAGAATTGCTGTGCAGTCTGGGATTGCGAAAGCGAACCGAACCGGAACTCATCGCCTGCCCGATTTGTGGACGAATCGAAATCGATTTGATCAAACTGGTCGGCGAGGTCCGTCGCCGATTGACGGAAATCAACGTACCGATCAAAGTGGCGATCATGGGATGCGTGGTCAACGGACCCGGCGAATGCGAACAAGCCGACGTCGCGCTGTTCGCCGGTCGCGGAAAAGGAATCCTCTATGTCCGCGGTGAGCAAAAACGCACCGTCAGCGAAGAACAAATGGTGGACGCCCTGATCGAAGAATGCCGATCCCTCGCAAATCAATGGAACCGACCATGAACGTAATCGAAACGACCAACCTGACCAAGCGCTACGGCTCGCGGGTCGGCATCGATCACTTGAATCTGAACATACCCTCCGGTGTGATCTATGGTTTTCTGGGTCCCAATGGATCTGGCAAGACGACGGCGATTCGGTTACTGATGGGCTTGTTGCGCCCAAGTTCCGGCAGCGCAAGGGTTTTTGATCTGGATTGTTGTTGCAACGGAACGCAAATTCGAGCGGAAATTGGTTATTTACCGGGTGATTTTCGCATTTATTCATGGATGAGTTGCCGCGGCGCCCTGGATATTTTTTCCAAACTACGCCGCCGTAACCTTCATGCCGCCGGGGCAGAATTGGCGGAGTATTTCGAACTTGATCCCACCATTCCCGTTCGAAGAATGTCTCGCGGAATGAAGCAGAAACTTGGTCTGGTTTTGGCAATGGCGCACCAGCCGAAGTTGCTTGTGCTCGACGAACCTACGACTTCTCTCGATCCTTTGACGCAGGATCGCCTGCACTCTCATCTGAGGATGTTGACTACAAAGGGTCATACTGTCTTTTTCTCCAGCCACGTTTTGAGCGAAGTTGAGCATCTTTGCGACCGCGTTGGAATTCTGCGTGAAGGCCGACTGCTTGCGGACGAATCCGTCGAAACTCTGCGACAACGGGCGCTGCGAACGGTGATTATTCGGTGGAAACCTAATCTGTCATTATCTGAGATGAATATCCCAACAGTGCTGCAAGTCGAGCAACAACAAGGGGTTATATGGTTGTGCGAACTTCGGGGTTCGGTGGGGGAGTTGTTGCAATGGGCTGCTCGCGTACCGATCGACGATTTGACGCTGGAGCAGCCCAATCTGGAAAAGGTTTTCCGTCGGTTTTATGAACAGGAGCAAAACATACCGTGAATTGCGGATTGTTGAAAAAGAGTTGGCGAGAAGCATGGCTGATCACGTTTCTGTTCGGAACGGGGTTGCTGGTTTTTGAAGTGTTGCTGGCGTACTTTTTTTCGCTGTTTCGCCAAGAGCTTCTGGGCCATTGGGTTCAGGTGAAACTGGTACAGGATATTTTGCGGGCGGTGCTGGGTGCAGAAGTCAGCAACCAGATGGGTCCCACCATATTCGTGTCTCTGGCGTGGGTGCATCCGGTGGTTTTGGCGCTGGTTTTTGCACAGGCGATGATACTGTGTTCACGGGTGCCGGCCGGCGAAGTGGATCGCGGGACAGCCGACATTTTGTTGTCGATGCCGATTTCACGTTGGCAGATTCATTTTCATGAAGCCGCGATGTGGATTGGGACCGGTGCGTTGATTATCTCGATGGGTGCGATCGGATGCTATTGGGGAAACCATGTCGCGGCGGAGAATCTCGGACCACCGATCTCGCGGGTGATCGTGGTCGCCATTAACCTGCTGTGCCTGTATATCGCGGTCGGTGGATTGACGTGTTTGTTTTCGTCGTTGAGCGATCGACGCGGAGCGGCAGTGGCGGTGACATTTGCGGTACTGCTGGTGACCTTGCTGATTAACCTGCTGGCGCCGGTTTCAAAATTGGTCGAGCGAATCTGGTGGGTCAGCCTGATGGATTACTACCGGCCGGTGGAAATTTTTGCAGGGACAGATTGGCCAGAGCGGAACATGCTGATTCTGCTGGGCGTGGGGGGATTGCTTTGGATTGCGGCCGGTGTGATTTTTTCCCGGCGGGATATCTGCACGGTCTGAGAATCGGTTCGGACCGGGCTGAAATACCCCCTCCGATTTCAACCCAAAAAGCCAAATCCGAACAAACTCAGGATGAAAAACAGGAGGTAGAAAATCTGAGACGAGGCTCCAAATTGATCCATGATTTACTCCCAAACAAAAAAGCACACGGAGGGATATCCGTGTGCTTTGGTAATCGACTAAATCAGCCGTTTTTCTTTGCAAAATCCTTCATGAATTCGGCGAGGGTCTGGACGGACTTGAGCGGGCAGGCGTTGTAGAGGCTCGCCCGCATTCCGCCGACGCTTCGATGTCCCTTCAGTCCGATCATGCCGGCTTTTTTGGCTTCGTCGGCGAATTTGGTTTCCAGTTCCTCGTTGGGCAGCCGGAAAGTCAGGTTCATCATCGAACGGGAATCCTTCTGAGCGTGACCCTTGTAAAAATTCGGATTTGCGTCGATCGCGTCGTAGATCATTTTGGCTTTTTCGCGGTTATTTCTTTCGATGGCGGTCAGTCCACCCTGCTGCTTCATCCACTTGAAAACCAGACCCATCAGATAGATGCCGAATGTGTTGGGCGTGTTGTACAGCGATTTTTCCTTGGCGTGAACGCTGTAATTCAGATAGGTCGGCAGTTTGTCGCTGCAGCGCGAGAGCCAGTCGGATCGCATGATCACCAGTACGACGCCCGAGGGACCGAGGTTTTTCTGCGCTCCGGCGTAAATCAACCCATATTTTTTGATCGGCAGCGGACGGCTCATCATGTCGCTCGAAGCATCGCAAACGAGGATGCCGTCGGCGCCGGTGGGTTCGCCGGACCACTCCGTCCCGAACAGGGTGTTGTTGCTGGTGAAGTGGACATAGGCGGGGTTGGAGGACAGTTTGATTTCGCCGGGTTTGGGAATCCGGTTGTGGTTGGTGTCTTTGGTGTCGGCGGCGATGTGGATTTCGCCGACTTTTTTGGCTTCCTTGACCGCTTTTTCGCTCCATCCGCCGGTCACGATGTAGTCCGCCACCTGCCCCGCCCCCAACAGGTTCATCGGCACCATCGAGAACTGCAACGTGGCGCCGCCCTGCAAAAACAGAACCGTGTAATTGTCGGGAATGTTCAGCAGTTCGCGGCAGTCTTTTTCGGCCGTCTGGATGATGGCTTCAAAATCTTTTCCGCGGTGCGAATGCTCCATGATTCCGATGCCGGTTTTTCCCAGCGAGAGCAGATTTTCGCCGGCTTCCTGCAAAACAGATTCCGGCAAAACCGCCGGACCGGGGTTGAAATTGTGAACTCTTTGTACCGCCATGTGAAACCTCTTTTCGTGTCTTGTTCCGAAGCATCGGCTTCGGATGATCCCAGAAGGGTTTCAAAATAATTGCAGCGTTTTGCCTGATCACCATCGGGCACGGCATGCCGTGCCCCTACAAAATCATCATGCAATCGCTACGAATCACCTGAAACCGCCCCAATGTCCCCTGCAAAACAAATTATCCCGGATGGGTCAGGGTTACCCCCAAAACATTATCCGGGTCTGCGCTCTGAAGTTTTCGTAATACCTCGTCGGTGGGCTTGCCGTCGAGACGAATCTGGGCGCACGCGCCTTGCTCGCCCACGCACAGAACATTATCGAGTTCGCGGATATTGAGTCCCGCCTGGGCGAGCACGTTGAGCACTTTTGCGAGCACCCCGGGGGTGTTTCTCAATCGTACGATCAGGACCGCCTTGGCCGCTTTGCCCAGACTGATGTTGACGCAGTTTTTGACCTGTCCCGTCTGGAGATATTCCCGAATGATCTCCACCATTTCGGCGGCGGAGGAGTCACGGGCCTGATCCGTAAATCCGCCGATATGATGAGTTCCATAAATCACCCCGTCCATGTGGAACAGTGGATGATCAAACGAAGCATCGTCGTCCGGCGGTTCGTTCAGATAGACGTCCAGTCCGACCCGAAGGTGCTTGTATCGCACGGCATCGGCCAGCGCATCGTAATCGACGATTTCCGGGCGCGACGTATTGACGAAATACGAACCGGTTTTCATTTCATCAAAGATATTGGGACCGACGAACCGTTCGGTTTCCGGCGTCAACGGGAGGTGCACCGTCAGAATGTCGCATCCGACCGCCACTTCTTCCGGAAGGTCCACCCGAACCAGCCCCAGTTGAGCCGCCGCATCAGAAGTCAGATGCGGATCCCAACCCACAACTTTCAAATCAAACGCCCGGGCCCGCCGAACCACCTGTTCCCCGACCGGTCCGACACCGAGCACGCCGAGCGTGCGCCCCTTGAGTCCCTGAGCCTGACGGTATTTTCCCCGCGCCCAGTGCCCCTGCCGCAAATCAAACACGTTATCGGGAATCCGGCGATCGAGCGCCAGAATCAATCCGAGCGCGAGTTCGGCGACCGCCGTCGCATGCGCCCCCGGACACAGCGCCACGAAGACGCTGGCTTGCGAAGCCGCCGCCAAATCGATGTGGTCCACGTCGGCGCCGACGCGCACGATCAAACTGAGCTGGGGACTGGCGTGGATCATCCCTGCTGTTACATGATGACCCCGCACCACCAAAATCGCACACGCAGTCTCTCGAATGGCCTGTTCCAGCGCGGCATCCCGCGCGGTCGGTTCGTAGATCACGTCACAACCCCGATCCACAAGCCGCTGCCGGTAATCTTCAGCCACCTGAGCCGCCATTAAAATCTTCATGGTGGTGACCTTTCAAGCCGGAAGATCGCTCGTTCCAAAACTCTCAATATAAAGTTCGACCGCTTCCTGCAAATTGTCCTTGGCCTGCTGCAGAGTTCTTCCCTGGCTGACCACGCCCAGTTCCACACAACGGGCCACGTACCATTTTTTTTCTTTCGTGATAATGCCCGTAAATCGCCTCGGTGACGATAGCGTTCTGTTCATGATCAAATCCCTCCGCGAAACCGGTCGATTCTTTTTACAGGAACCAATCACGGATTCACGCAGTTTCGAACTTTACCGCTGGTTTTGAATTCTTCGACGATTCGCACGGTTTCCTCGGCGACGGCCAGTTGGGCCTGATCCGTGGAAGCGCCGATGTGATGCGTTCCATAGACCCGATCCAGTTTCATGATCGAATCGCCAAACTGGGTATCGTTGGCGCCGGGTTCGATTTCATAGACATCCAGACCCGCGCCGCCGAGTTTGCCTTTTTGAATGGCTTCTGCAAGTGCTTTTTCGTCGAGGACTCCTCCTCGGCTGCAGTTGATGACCAACGCGGTCGGTTTCATCATCTCGAACTGTCGGGTGCTCAGCAGATGTTTGGTTTTGTCGTTGAACGGGACATGCAACGTGACGACATCGGATTGTTTGAGGAGCGTGTCCATGTCCGTTTTCCTGATGCCGAGTTCGCGTTCGGCTTTTTCGTTGGCGACGACATCGGAATAGATCAGGTTCATCTCGAATGCCTTGGCGCGACGAGCAATTTCGACCCCGATTTGTCCCAGCCCGACGATGCCCAGTGTGCGACCCTTGAGTCCCCGCGATTTGCTGTATTCCTTCTTATTCCAGACGCCGTTTCGCAAATCCACGGTGTTGTGAACGATGCGACGATCCAGCGCCAGAACCAAACCCATCGCCAATTCCGCCACCGCCACGCTGTTCATCCCGGGGCAGTTGGCAACCTTGATCCCTGCCGCCTTTGCGGCGGGAACGTCGATGGTGTCCACCCCCGATCCCGCGCGAATGATCAGTTTGAGCGACGGGTTCGCGGCGATGACGGCGGCGTTCACTTTGTTGGAACGCACGATCAGGATTTGAGGAGATTTTTCCTTAACCCCCTGAACGAGGGCGGACTCTTTGAGTTCTGGATTGACGGTCACTTCGCAACCCAGTTTCTTGAGTCCTTCGATGCCTTCTTTCTCAAATTTGTCCGCAATGAGAATGTTCATATTCCTTGGCCTCCTGCGTTGAATGCCCTTATTCCAAACAACTCCAAACCCCGCTGACAGTATAACTCAAACCACTCCTGTGCCCAAGTCCGCGACCCTACACGGTATTCCCCGTGAAGCGACGCCTCACGACCCGATGCCGTCACAGATTGCAGGTCCGAGAGTCCGCCAGTAAAGTATTGAAGGCCAATCGAGAAAGGAATTCAGGTATGCCCCCTTCGCAACCCCGCATGGAAACCAAACCGCCGGCACCGGTCAAAATCGGAACGCACACGATCGACGCCACCAGCAGCCCTTTCATCATTGCCGAGGTGGGCGTCAATCACAACGGACAAGTGACCATCGCTCGGCAACTCATTGACGCCGCGCACCAAGCCGGAGTCCATGCGGTTAAGTTTCAGGTATTTTCGGCGGACACGCTGGTCAGCACCGAAGCGCCTTCGGCATCCTATCAAACGGCGGCGGGTTGCGATTCTTCGCAGTATGCGATGCTCAAAGGGCTGGAACTTCAGCCGAAGGATTTCGCGCAGCTCGCCGATTATTGCCGAAGTCTGGGACTGAGCTTTCTGGCGACGCCGTTCGGCGTTCAGGACGTGCAAACGGTCGTTGATCTGGGGGCGCCGGCCCTCAAGATCGCCTCGACCGATCTGAACGACGTTCCGATTCTGGAAGCCGCACTGGCGAGTCGGTTACCGCTGATTGTTTCCACGGGTGCGTCGGAGCTTTCTGAGATTGACGAGGCGACGGCGCTGTTTCGAGAACACGGCGCGGCCCAGCGACTGGTTTTACTCCATTGTGTCAGCAGTTACCCTACGGCGATTTCGGAGGCGGCCTTGAGCACGATTCGATTGCTGCGAGACCGATATCGCGTCTGGACCGGATTCAGCGACCACACGGAAATCGTGGAAAGCGGTGGATTGGCGGTGGCGGCGGGCGCCAAAGTGCTGGAAAAACACATCACGCTCGATCGTTCGTGGCCGGGCCCGGATCAGGCCTTTTCGCTGACACCAGACATGTTGAAACGCTACGTGGAATCGGCGCAGATGGGATGGCAGATGTTGGGCACGCCGCGTGAAGGCGTGGCGGAATCCGAGAAAGAAGTTCGACAGGTTTCCCGCAAGAGCGTGGTGGCGCGGGTGACGATTCGCAAGGGCGAGCGAATTACCGCCGAGCATCTGGCGATCAAGCGTCCGGGGGGAGGCATCGAACCGAAAGACTGGTTATCGCTTGTGGGCAAGGTTGCCCAGCGGGATATTTCCCGTGATGCGCAAATCGGCTGGGACATGGTGAACGGATGAAGAAGCGAAGGCGGATTGCGTTTGTAACGGGTAGTCGGGCCGAGTATGGATTGTTGCAGCCGGTGATGGCGGCGATTCGGAGCGATCCTCGGCTTGAACTGCAACTGATCGTCACCGGGATGCATCTGGTTCGCCGGTGCGGTTTGACCCTTCGGGAGATTGTTCGGGACGGGTGGCGGATTGACGCGCGGGTTCCAATGCAAAGTGGGCGGGACGACAGGTTCGAACACGCGCGGGCAGCGTCCAAAGGTATCGCGGGCATCGCCAAGGCGCTGAATCGGCTGAACAGCGATGTGGTAGTCGTGTTGGGGGATCGTGTGGAGGCCTTAGCGGGGGCGTTGGCGGGAATGTGCACGAATCGGTTTGTGGCGCACCTCCACGGGGGTGACGTGGCGGTCGGTTACACGGACGATGCCTTTCGCCACGCGATCACAAAGTTGGCTCACTTCCATTTTGCCGCGACACGGGACGCCGCTCGGCGGATCATTCGGATGGGGGAAGATCCGCGCCACGTTTTCGTGGTGGGCGCACCGGGGCTGGATGGGCTTGCCGGACGGAAGCCGCCACGGGCCGGTTGGCTTCAAAAACGATTCGGGCTTCCTCATGAGTGCAACGTGGCCCTGATCATACAACATCCCGTCGGTCGTTCTCCGACGGCCGAGCAACGAGTCATGGAGAACATTTTGGCCGCTGTTTCGGATTGCGATCTGTCGGGGATCATGCTTTATCCCAATACCGATCCGGGATACACCGGAATCGTTCGTGTGATCCGACAGACAATGCAGAGTCGGAACGCGGATTCATGGGCGGCAGTTCCTTCGCTTTCGCGCGAGGAATTCTGGAAGTGTCTGCAATCCTGTCGGGTGCTGGTCGGGAATTCGTCGTGTGGTATCATAGAAGCCCACAGCGCCGGAACCGTAGCGGTCAATGTGGGACCGCGACAGGCGGGTCGATTGCGAAGCGGACCGTTTGTTCTGGATTGTGGTGAGCAACGCGGCGCCGTCGCACGAGCGATTCGACGGGCTTTGGCGATACGTGTTTCGGGGCACAAGAAAAACGCTTATGGGAGCGGACGCACGGGCCGGATCATCGCCCGGATTTTGGCGTCAGCGGCATTGTCCGATAAACAACGTCGAAAACGCATCGGATATTAGGACGTATCCGATCCATAGATAATTGTCCGGTTTCTGCCGGTCGATAAGAGAAGCACGATCGAAGTTGGATTGAATCAAGAGGTATATCGCATGGCATCCGAACCCATGAGTCCGACAGCCACCGTGGATCCCGCCATTGCCATCGTCAACAAAGCAATGTCCCGCATCGGTGACATTGCCACGTTGCCCATCATCACATCCAAAATTATTGAAATCGTCGAGAATCCAAAGAGCACGGCGCGTGACCTGCACGAGGTCATCAAGAACGATCCGGCGCTGTCTTCCAAAGTGCTCAAGGTCGTCAATTCGGCGTTTTACGGACTGCCCGGTCAGATCGCGAGCGTGGACCGCGCGATCGTGCTGCTCGGTTTGTCGGCGGTCAAGAACATAGCGATTGCCTCCTCGATCGCCCGATTGTTCCGGGGCGATAAGATCACGGATCGGTTCAGCGCCAAAGACCTCTGGACGCACAGCGTGGCGGTCGCGGTGGCGGCTCGAAAACTGACTCAGTTCGCCGGCTTGCGAGCCGAAGCCGAGGAAATCTTCCTCGCGGGATTGATTCATGATCTGGGAATTTTGATTGAACGACAGGCGTTCGGGGACAAACTGGCGGAGGTGGTCAATCGGGCGGTGACCGATGAAGATTCTTACCTTAACTGTGAACAGCAGGTTTTTGGGACGGATCATCAGAAATTCGGAGAAGCCCTGGCTATCAAGTGGAAATTCCCGAGGCATCTCAAAGCCGCGATCGGTTGGCATCATGATTCGCCCAAAGTCGCCGGCGACTTGCGCCAAGTCGTCGCCATCGTTCAGGTGGCGGACATTCTCTGCTCACAACAGCGTCTGGGGTTTTATCTCACGGCATTCCATCAGGAAATGACGCCCGCCCTGCTCCATGACGCCGGCCTTACCACGTCTATCGTCGAACAAACCACTGCCGAACTCGAAGACAGCTGCCGCGAAGCCGAAACCCTCCTCATGGGATAAACACAAGTTGAGCGTTCAAGTGTCAAGGGCTGTGATGCGAGCGGCGTCGGCGAAGCGGATGGGTTGCTGAATCGCGAAATTGAGTCTTTGCAGATACTCCGCGCGGGAAATTTCCGTTGCGCCAAAACGCGCCAAGTGGTCGGTCATGAACTGGATGTCCAACAAAGTCATACCCCGCTGTTTCATGCGTTCAACCAGCGCCACCAGCGCCAATTTCGATCCGTCGGGAAGCAAGGTGAACATGGATTCACCGAAAAATGCCCCGCCCAAACTGACACCGTATAATCCGCCCGCCAATTGATTCCCGAAAAAAGTCTCGACGCTGTGAGCAAACCCCCATTCGCGCAGAAGGCAGTAGGCTTCGATGATCTCCCGTGAAATCCACGTTCCTTCGGAACGATCCGCACACCGTTCGATCACGGTTCTGAAACAGGTGTTGATTCGAATTTCGTAGCCGTTTTTTCTGATGCGGGATCGCAAACTTCGTGAAATTTTGAATCGATTCAATTCAAGAATGGCTCTTGGATCGGGGCTGAACCACTCGAGGCAACCATTCCGATCCGCCATGGGGAATATCCCCATTGCATACGCCCCCAACAGCGATTCGGGTTGGAGATCAGGCGGAATTTCCACTGTGGTCAGCTCCCACTTCGACCAGCGGGACGGAATCGAAAAAGCAGGCCCCGATTTGTTCAAGAACGGACGGAAGTTCGGAGAGATGCCGAATCACATAATCCGCCCGCCGATCCGAAGCGAAAATCGCCCGCCGCCGGACCTTGACCACGGTGATCATTCCCAGCTTCTTCGCTCCGACGATATCGACACGAATCTTGTCGCCGACGAAAATCGAATCCTGCGGCCGCATATTAAGCGAACGCAATGCCTCCCGATACATCGGAGACCGCGGCTTCCTGACTCCGATTTCGCACGAATAAACCCGCACCGGAAAAAATCGCAACAAACCCATTTCCTCCAGCTGCCGATCGAGAATCGCCGGGGGAACCATCGTATTGGACACAATCGCCAGAGGATGGCCCCGCCGAACCAAATCCTCCAGGATGCCGTGCAATCCTTCCTCGGCACTGCTCCGAACCTTCATGGGATGATAAAACCGGTCCGCCACCTCCAGCAGCAATGATTCCTCTGTCGGCAGATGCATCATGCGATGCAAACGGCGCATCACATGCATCAAATTCACTTCCCGCCCGCGAAATCGTGCCCATCCATAAGAAAGGTAAGTCATGTGGCGGGCCAGACGCAGGTAACTCTTGAACGACGGGACGCGAATCGCCCTTGCGCACAAATAGTCATGCGCCTCCCTCGCCCCTTCCTCAAAAAACGGGAGAGGGTTGGTGACGGCGTGGTTGATCAACGTGTCGCCCAGATCAAACAGAATCGCTCGCGGCTTTTTCACCTTCGCAAAATACATGCCCCTAATTATACCGCCAGGTTTCGATCCGGTCTTTGGGTGAATTATTCGCGGCTCGTCGATTCGACCGGCAGCAACGATCTTCCCTGCATGTCGGAGGGAACCGGAAGATTCATCATATTCAATACGGTAGGCGCCACGTCGTAGATCGTCGGCCCCGGAACATATCCGCGCGCCGGTACCGACGGATGGGCATATAAATACAGACCCGCCATCGCATGGTTGGCGTCGTCGGGTCCGGTGTCGTTCTCGAACGTGAAGATACCAGATTGACCGACGGAACCGACGCTGCGCCAATTCAGTTCGCCGAAAATCACGACCAGATCCGGCGGAACGCCGTTGGATTCGCGATACAAGTTCTGCGGTTTGTAGGCCCGCGAGTTCATCGGCAGACCCGCAGGGTCCGTCAGCGACTCGATCCTGTGAATGAGTTCGTCGCGCAGCGATTCGTATTGATCCTGCGGAACGATCCCCTGTGGTTCCCGACCCTGAACATTGATGAAGCAACGACCGTAATACCCCCCTTCACCCCAAACGCGAGTTTTGGACCAGTCCACCAGATTGAAGTTGAATTTGGTGATCTGAGTCGCGGGCTGTTTCAACACAAGATAGCCTTCATTGATGAGCCACTGGTTGAAACAAAATCCACCGACCATGCACTTGGCGCCATGATCGCTCACCAGCCAGACAGCAGTTGTGTCGAGGTCGATATGTTTCAGCGTCTCGCCGATCAATTTATCCGTGTGGATGTAATAATCTCGAATGGCGTGTTCGAATTCGTTTCCCGATTGATAGCGACGATGCCCGTGATCCATGTACTGCCAAAAACCATGGTGAATGCGATCGTGACCCATCTCGACCATGAAAAAGAAATCCCACGGCTGCGATGCCAATAATTTTTGAACGACGGTAAAACGCTTGTCCGTCATCTGATAAATCTGCTCCAGAAGCCATTTTTTGTTGTCGGTGCGAAATTCCTTGACATCCACCATGTATGTACCCACCCAGTCTGCGATGTGTCGTTTGAGATCGCGGGGATAGGTATATTCGCTGTGGATGTCCGGCGTAAGGAAACACGAAATCATGCAACCGCTGGGCGGGTGAGTGATGGGATACGTCCCCGGTACGCCGACTATGATGTTTCGTTTGCCGTGACGGGAAAGAATGTCCCACAATCGCGGATGGCGAACGTCGGCAGACGTGGCGATGGACAACCCGTCGTAGGAATGATCCTTGCGGTTCCGGAAACCGTAAATTCCCAGCGTTCCCGGATCCTTGCTCGACGCCATGCACGACCACGCCGGAACCGTGATGGGCGGAATCGTGGACGTCATCGGACCATAAGTCCCCCGCTCCATCAACCGACGAATGTTGGGAAGATGATCCGGCCACCGCTCGAACATCAGCACCGGATCGGCGCAGTCCAATCCAAAGATCGCCACCCTTTCAGTTCGCGTTTTGCCCATGGCAAAGACTTCAGACTTCTCCATGCCCATGAAACTGCCGGCACACCAAACAGTCCACTCTGGAATCGGCCGCCGGAGGTATTGTAATCGCTCCTCATTTTAAAGTCTTCCCTTCATCATTACGGTGAAATCGTGTAAGATTCCTAATTCGCTGATAACGGATAATCGCAATGGATTCCCTGAATGCCTATTGGGTTTTGCTGGCGGCGCTGTGGGTGGCGTCCATCGGATTCCCTTTGCCCGAAGACATTGCGCTGCTGACGGCAGGATACGCCTGCTATGAAGGATATGCGCATCTCGAGTTGATGGTCCCACTGGCGATGTTCGGCGTGTTGTCCGGCGATTTGTTTATTTATTACCTTGGTCGCCGGTGGGCGGCCAACCTGTTCGAACACCGATGGATCCGCTGGATCGCGTCTCCCGAACGACTCGACATCGTCCGCGAACATTTCCACAACCACCAGATAAAAACAGTGTGCATTGCCCGATTTTTACCCGGGATGAGGGCCGTGGTATTCCTTACTGCCGGCGTGGTTCGGATGTCTCTTCTGAAATTCCTCCTGGCAGACGGACTGGCTGCGCTCGGGTCCGTTCCGCTGTTTCTCGGACTGGGATATCTGTTTGGTCACAGCATCGAGCGAAAAGTACACGAAGTGGAACACATTCTGGTCATCGTTGCGATTCTCGTCGCAGGATTCTGGTTGATATGGCATACGTATTCGCGTTCCGCCAAAACCCGCGAAGTCAAACGACTGATCAAAATCGAGGATAACAACGGAAAGCGCACGCCGGAAAAGCGCGACGCCTGAACGGCAACTCAACAACCGGAAACTTTTTTTCTTCGTCGTTCAATCAAAAGTTGCGCAGTCGCTTCCGTCACAATTTCTTCAAGTATTTTTCTGCCAGCGGAAGAACTTTTTCGAGGGCCTGTGAAACGGGCATTTTCAAAACGGCGCCGGCAGCGGCAAAATGGCCACCGCCCCCCAGCGATGCCGCGAGTTCCAAAACTCCGACGTCCGACTTGCTCCTCAGATTGATCCGGGTTTGACCTTTTACCCCTTCGGTGAACAGCAGCACGATTTCCGCCCCGGCGAGCGAACGGGGAATTTCCACCTGATCGTCCACGTCGGCGGCCGAGCAACCGGTCCGAACGATCTCCTCGTAAGAAGCGGTGCTCAGCGCGATCCGGCCGGAAGCAACCAATCGGGTGTTGTCGTAGATGATCCGCTGAAGTTCAAACTCGTTTTGCGTCCGATGCCGCCACAACCGATCCCCCACAAACGCCACGTCGGCTCCATGACGAACCAAACCCGCCGCCGCAGCGAGCGTGTCGGCCGTCGTATTTGAAAGTGAAAATCCGACGGTGTCGCTCGCAATTCCGGCGTAAAGCAGCGTGGCGACCACGGGAGTGATGTTCCACTCGGCGCGTACGAATAAGCGATGGATGAGTTCGCTGGTGCTGCCGGCATCGGGGTCCACCCAGTTGATCCGACCAAACATCGTGTTGGAAGCGTGATGGTCGATGTTGATGATGAACCACGGAAGGGATTCGTCCTTTTGCAGGGAATCCGGCAGGTTCATGCGTGTTCGTTTGGCGGTATCGCAAACCACCAGTCGCTCCGCCGATCGACACTGATCTGCCCCGGCAACTTCCACGGGGGCCAGTTCCAGCATAAACGCCAACTTTTGCGAAACCGAACCCGGCGGCAGCGCACAACGAACCGGCCGCCCCGTCGCATGCTCGATCCCCAGTTTCAGCGCCAACATCGCCGCCAGACAATCCGCATCCGGCGTCACATGACCCACCACGACCGGTGAAGGTTCACGCAGGAGACTGTCAACTAAATCAGTTGGGATTTCAGACATTGGGCACAGGGGTTTTCCGCAAAGCATCACGCCTGCATGGGGTCATCTATGATGACGTCTTCATCGCACGAATCAACAAATCCGCCACTTCCGGCCGGGTGAATTCCATCGGCGGACGTTCGCCTTTTTTCAGCAATTCGCGGACCTTCGTGCCGGACAAAAACACTTTGGCGTCTTCGCCGTGAGGACAGGTTTTCGCACTGACCATTCCTTCGCACTGATTGCACCACGTCGAATGTTCAAACATCAGCGGCGTAATCAACAATTCACCGGGTTTGAGTTCGTTGAATATAAGTTGGGCATCGTAAGTTCCGTAGTATTTGCCGACGCCGGCATGGTCGCGCCCGACGATAAAATGTGTACAGCCATAATTCTGCCGAACGATGGCGTGCAGAATCGCCTCGCGTGGACCGGCGTAACGCATGGCCGCCGGCATGACTGCCAGCAGGGTGTGTTTGGGGTTGTAGTATTTTTCGATCAAAATTTCATAACATTGCATACGAACATCGGCGGGTATGTCCCCCGGCTGGGTCGGGCCCACCAGCGGATGAATCAGCAACCCGTCGCAGATTTCCAGCGCACATTTGGTCAGGTATTCGTGGGCGCGATGGATCGGGTTTCGCGTTTGAAACGCTACCACGGTCCGCCACCCTCGCCGCGCAAACTCTTCGCGCGTCTGCGCCGGAGTCAAATAATACCGGGCGAAAGGAAGTTCCTCGTTTCTCGGCAGGACCTCGATCGGGCCGGACAAGCACACCTCACCCTGCTGCATCACAACCGCCACACCGGGATGTTCAATCGAATCGGTCTTGTAAACGAGTCTGGCTTCCTTGGTTTTGTCGTGTTCGTACTTTTCCTCGACCGTCAAAACCGCCAACAACCGACCGCGCTCGTCCCGCAAAGCCACCTGCTGGCTAAAGTGGATGCGACTGGCGGTGCTGCGGTCCACGCTGCATGTGATCGGAACCGGCCAAACCGTCCCATTGACCCGATGCATCGAATCACAAACCGCGTGAAAATCCCGTTCACCCATAAACCCCATGAGCGGACTATAGGCGCCCAAGCCGATCATCTCCACGTCGCACTGCTCCCGTTCCGAAAGAGTGATCGACGGCATCTTCTCGGCATCCCGATGAAGACGGCGGGCCGTCTCCTCGTTGACGATTTGCTGAACCAGCGTTCCTCCATGAGCGGATATATTCATCGCAATCTCCATCAGCAAAAACAAATCACCTTCCTGCACGAAGCGATGTTTTTTGCTGTTCAAATTTTACCGTATGGATTGGACCCCAACGTGATCTCTTCCTCGCAACGAATTACTTCGATTTCATCGGCGCCAGGACCATCGTGAGCCGCTTGCCGAAAAATTTCGGGGCCTGCTCCACTTTCCCGTGCTCGGCAAATCGCACCAGAATCTCACGAAAAATCTGCTCCCCGATGTCGCGGTGAGCGTTTTCGCGCCCCCGAAAGATCATCGTGAACTGGACCTTGTCCCCTTCTTCGAGGAATTTTTCAGCGGACTTGAATTTGATCTCTCGATCGTGGGTGTCGGTCTTGGGCCGAAGGCGGACTTCCTTGATCTGGATTTCGTGGCTTTGCTTTTGTTGAAGGCGCTGCTTGCGTTTCAGATTGTATTTGAACTTGCCGTAGTCCATGATCTTGCAGACCGGCGGACGCTCCTGTGGCGCCACCTCCACCAGATCAAGTCCCACGCCCCTCGCCCGCGCGATGGCTTCGCTCGTCGTCAACACTCCCAACTGCTCCCCGTTCTCATCGATCACACGAACGGGACTAATCCGAATCTGTTCGTTCACTCGATTACGTGATTCGATAGTAAATTCTCCTTATGAAACAAAAAAGATCAACGGTGACACAACTGCACTCGCCCCAACGGGACGTCATCCGACATGTCACATTCCTCAATCCACAATCTCAGCGCCACCCCCACCACTACAAATTTCTTCCTTTCGTGTGAATTTCAATGATGCAACCCTGAATAAACTGCTCAAACGGATACGTTCCCATCGTGATTCCGTTGCGATCGTTGACGTTGATCGTTCCGTCCGCCGCCTCCTGTTCGCCCACCACCAGTATATACGGAATCATCTGATCGCGGGCCCGCTGCTTCTTGGGCCCGATCCGATCGCTCGAATCATCCAGAATCGTTCTCATCCCATGCTCGATCAACCACGCATGGACCTCGTGTGCATAGGGCGCGCTCTTTTCGCTGATGCTGCACACCACGCACTGAATCGGCGCCATCCACAACGGAAACGCACCGGCATAATGCTCAATCAGAATTCCGACGAACCGCTCGAGACTGCCGCAGATTGCGCGGTGGAGCATGACCGGCGTATGCGGCGAGTTGTCGGCGCCGATGTATTTCGCCCCCAGCCGACCCGGCATCGAAAAATCCACCTGAATCGTCCCCAATTGCCAATAACGACCGATGCAATCATGAACGTTGAAATCGACCTTGGGACCATAAAACGCACCCTCTCCCGGCGCCGTCGCATAGTCCATGTGCATGCTCTTGAGCGCATCCTGCAGCGCGAACTCCGCCTGATCCCAGACCTCATCGGCCCCCACGCGCTGCGGGGGACGCGTCGAAAACTTCACCGCCATGTCGTCAAAACCAAAATCACGGTACGTTTGCTTTACCAAATTGACAAACTGCACCACTTCCTCGCCAATCTGATCCTCGGTGCAGAAAATATGGGCATCGTCCTGAGTGAATGCGCGAACCCGCATGATCCCATGCAGCGTGCCCGACGGTTCGTTGCGGTGACAACTTCCAAATTCCGCAAACCGTAGCGGCAAGTCTTTGTGGCTTCGCAACCCCTGCTTGAAAATCTGAATGTGGCACGGGCAATTCATCGGCTTGATCGCAAATTCATGGGCTTCCGTCTCCGTCGTAAACATGTTCTGCCGAAACTTGTCCCAGTGTCCGCTTTTTTCCCACAAACTCTTGTCCACGATTTGCGGCGTGTTGACTTCGTAATATCCGTTATTGCCTAACAACTCGCGAATGTAACTCACCACAATCTGATAGAGCGCCCAACCCCTGGGATGCCAAAACACCGCGCCGGGCGACTCTTCCTGTTGATGAAACAAATCGAGTTGCGGCCCCAACCGACGATGATCGCGTTTTTTGGCTTCCTCCAGCATCTTCAGGTATTCGTCGAGTTGCTTTTTACTCGCAAATGCCGTCCCGTAAATCCGCTGGAGCTGCTTGTCCTTCTGATCCCCGCGATAATACGCTCCGCTGACCTGCATGATTTTGAAGGCTTTGATCCGACCGGTGCTCGGAACGTGCGGACCCCGGCACAGATCTTCAAAACTCGAACCCGTCTCCGCACCGGTCACGTAAAAACTCAGGTCGCCCTCCGCCCGCTCGGCATTGTCCACCTTGTACCGATTGTTCTCGGTGCGAATCTTCGCCAATCCCTGATCCCGGGACATCTCCACCCGCCTGAAAGGCCGGTCCTCTTTAATAATCCGGGTCATTTCGGCTTCGATCCGAGGAAAGTCTTCCGGCGTAATCGGCGTGTCCAGATCAATGTCATAATAAAATCCGTCCTCAACCGGCGGACCATAAACCAGTTTCGTCTGGGGATACAGTTTGCAGATCGCTTCAGCCATCACGTGCGCGGCGCTGTGACGCAACACGTTCAGCGTGTCAGGATCGTCGTCTTTTTCGGTTAGCAGTTTGATTCGGCAATCCGCCGGCAGCGGACGAGATAAGTCGTAAACTTGCCACGTCTTCTGATCGTCGGTGGAAACCTTGGCCGCCAACACCACCCGCGCCAGCCCCGGCCCGATTTTCGACGCCACGTCGTACCCCGTCGATCCATCGGGAACTTCCAACACCGAATTGTCAGGCAAGGTCACCTTCATGATCTTCGCATCATCCATTCTTCATTATCGCTCACCACACGTCACGGTGTCCCACCTTGGGATCGCGCTGCCTACCCGAAGCGCACAATTCCCCAATCAGGCCCCATAAACAAAAACCGGCCACAACGCCCCACACACAGATGCATTCCACGAATGAAACTTCTCGTGGAAACATCGGATTACAAAACCGTGTGTGTCATGGCCGTTGCGCCGTTTTCGTAGTTGCCGGTGTTCCACCGGTTCCATGGGTTCACTGATCGCTCAGTATATTCTATCGGTCGGAAACGTCAAGAAATAGAAACCTGCCCTAGTCGTTTTGGTCCAAACAAGTTATGATCGCACCTTGGACGATCGAATCACACCCCCCCGCAGCGTGCAGGGGGCTATCCATCAAAACAAGTCATTAAACGGAGGAGTGAATGATGAAACGAACATTGTTTTCTGTAGGAGTGATGTCAGCCATGATGATGTTCTGCTCGCAGACGGTCCAGGCAACGGAGGGTGAAGTCCCCGAACGCAACAAGATCGACGAAAAGTACAAATGGGATTTGTCCGTCCTGTACAAGACGCAACAGGACTGGGACAACCATTACACCCAGATTGAAAAGATGGTCGATGAAATTGCGGGGTTGAAGGGAACACTGGGAAAGTCTCCCGAAAACCTTCTCAAAGCCCTGACGCTGCAGGATCAGATCGGCCTCCAGCTGAGCAAACTGTTTGCCTACGCCTCTATGCACCACGACGAAAACCTGAGCGAACAGGCCTCCCAGGCATCGCTTCAACGCGCCCAGACCCTCGGCGTCAAGT
>CAIVHJ010000385.1 GCA_903905665.1 uncultured Phycisphaerales bacterium | reverse complement strand
GGTGGCCTATTATCGTTCGACGTATCAACCGTGGCAGGTGTATTTGAATCATCCCGGTGTGCGCAAGGCGCTGGATGCGCTTCGCGACGGTGAGTTCAACCGATCGGAGCCGGACTTGTTCAAACCGGTGGTTGATTGGCTGACGCAGGAGGGCGATTCCTACATGGTTCTGGCGGACATCGAAACGTATCTGGAAGCCCAGAACCGCGTCGATCAACTCTGGCAAAAACCTTCCGAGTGGACCCGCCGCTGCATTCTGAACGTCGCGCGAATCGGTTATTTTTCCAGCGATCGTGCCATCCGTGAATACGCCCAGCGCATCTGGAATCTCAAATCCGTCCCGATCGACCTGGATTTATCAGATCAAAATAGTCCTACTTGAACGACCTATCCCCTTGCATCAGCACTGATATTATTCAGCACCAAAAAAGTCCCATAAAAAGTCGGTGACAAAAATGTTCAGTGTGAAGACAAAACGATTAGACCGTTCTAATTTTTCAAATAATGCACGAAAACTACAAGAAAACCGTTGATTAGGAGACTATATCGGCATATAAATGAGTACTGTAAGTGCTTACGGTGCCGATAACTTTCCAAAGGAATGTCCTCGTATATCTGAAAAAAGGAGACGAACGTGGGTACCAAAAGAATCGGAAAACTGATGCTGAACAGCGAGACCATTCGCAATTTGACAGCAGAGGACTTGCGGGGGGTGAATGGAGGTGATAGCTTCATCCACTGCGCTCCTATCCCAGTGCCATCGCATGATTCGTGTCGTGATTCATGTCATTGCAATTCGATTAACATTTGCCCACCGGATTGGCAGAAAAGGAAGGATGAAGCTCAGATAGCTGCTGGGAGAATTCAGAGAGGACCGGACCGTTAAACATCGGTATTGATTGATGAAATGATTTGAACTGAGCAGTTGAATTATAATCCGCCTGTCGTCTAACTTCACACTGAGGGACTTTGGTGAAGTTGGGATGATGGGCGGTTTTTTTGCGCATGTCGGTAACAAGCAAATCAGGTCCGATAATCTGGACAAACTCATTCGGTATTACCTCATGCGGATGTTGATGGGGATGATCGAATCTCCAACGCCGTCATGTTGTTTGAAGGCGAGATGGAGGAAGGAACCTTGTCGATTTGACGGTTGTTGAAGGGCGCCAAGTGGATGATTATGAATTTTCTTGTTTGAAACCCGACTGGGAGCGGGTACAATTATGTCATTGGCGTGGTTGTTGAAGGCCGTCGCAGCGGGGATGGTCGGTTGGTCCCGGCCGCTATGGGGTGAGGCGACGGTGTCATGGGGGGTATTCTGCTTCCGATGGATCTTAACTTATTGCATCTGGTTCTGTTGTCTTTCTATTTGCTGGTCCTGCTGGTGATCTGCGTATACGGGTTTCACAGGTACATCCTGGTTTATTTGTACTACCGCCACCAAAAGAACAAGCCGCAGCTCCAATCGAATTTCAGCGACTGGCCTCGTGTGACGGTTCAGTTGCCGATGTACAACGAGCGGATTGTGGCGCGGCGGATTATCGAAAGTGCCTGTCGGATGGATTATCCGCGGGATCGGTTGCAGGTTCAGGTGTTGGACGATTCAACCGACGACACGACCGCGATCGCCGCTGAGACAGTGGAGCGCATGCGCTCGGAAGGATATGACGTTGTTCTGAGGCATCGGGTGAATCGGACGGGGTACAAGGCGGGTGCGTTGCGTGAGGCGCTTCCTGAAGCAAGCGGTGATTTTGTCTGCATTTTTGACGCCGATTTCATCCCGACGCGAAGTTTCGTCAAGGATACGATTCATTATTTCACAGATTCGACGGTAGGGATGGTGCAGGTTCGGTGGGATCACCTCAATCGCGATCAATCCTGGTTGACGCAGACGCAGGGGTTTTTGCTCGACGGTCATTTTGTGATGGAACACGGGGCCCGCAACCGATCGGGCCGGTTCATCAACTTCAACGGGACCGCCGGCATGTGGCGCAAGGCGACCATTACCGACTCCGGGAACTGGCAGGACGACACCTTGGCTGAGGATTTGGATTTATCGTATCGGGCGCAGCTCAAAGGTTGGCGGTTTGTTTTTCTGCCGGAGGTGACGGTTCCGGCTGAGTTGCCGCCTGAGATGCCCGGATTCAAAACCCAGCAGTATCGCTGGGCGAAGGGCGGGGCGCAAACGTGCAAGAAGTTGCTGCCGGCGATACTTCGATCGGACCGTCCGCTGAAGGTCAAAGCCGAAGCGTTTATGCATCTGACCGGCAACGTCGTCAGCGGGTTCGTCGTGCTGCTGGCGATTTTGATGTATCCGGTGATGTATCTGGGGTTGCAAATTTTTGAGCACAATCCGGTGATGCGGATCTTCTACGACGCGACGCTGGTGATGCTGGCGACTTTTTCGGCCAGCAGCTTTTACGTGTGCGGTCAGCGAGAATTGCACAAGAGTTGGTGGGACAGTCTGAAGTATCTGCCGTTCATGATGAGTCTTGGGATCGGCATTGCGATCAATAACGCACTTGCGATGCTCGACGGATTTTTTGGAAAACCGAGCGAGTTCGTGCGAACGCCCAAGTACGGGTTCGGAGCCGAGAGTCCCTCCGTCGCCGGTTCGGCTACTGCGACGTATCGGGTGAAGACCCGGCACAACATTCAGGCGTGGATCGAACTGGGGATGGGAATTTACATGAGCGGCTGCATGATGTTGTCGTTTTATCACAGCCGAATCTCGCTGGCGTTGCCTTTCTTGTTCCTTTTTGCGGGTGGGTATCTCTATGTAGCTTTATCCACGCTGCTGCATCCGCTTTGGCGGCGTCATCTCGAAAAACGCCTCGCTTCCTCCCTGTCTTGAATCTACTTCATTTTGCAGCATCGTCCTCGTCCATTTGAACGATCCTGCAGCCGTCGGGTCGATTGAAATTTTTCAATGTTGCGCTATGATATTTTGTTAATCTCATGAATCTGTTCACGGATGAGACGAATCACTGGTCGCAATCGGTTCACAAGGAAGTTTTGGCGGTGAGTCATTTCTGTTTAGTTGTCAGGCAACGTTTTGTTTTGTTGGGCCTTGCTTTGGGGCTGGGGGCTGTGATGTTTTTATCGTCGTGTAATGGCCCGACCCCACAACCGAATTCAATCAAGGAGAATCCTGCGATGATGCACGAGCGAAAGGACGTTCAGAAATTCAAAGGTGGTTCGATGACCTTGCTCGGGCCGGTACTGGAACCGGGGACGCGAGCACCGGACTTCCGACTGGTCCGGAATGATTTGACCGAAGCCACACTGGCGAACTACAAAGGCAAAGTCAAAATTCTTTGCGCCGTTCCGTCGCTGGATACGCAGGTGTGCGAGATGGAGACCCGGCGGTTCAATGAAGAGGCATCCAAACTGGGCGACGCCGTGGTGGTATTGGCGATCAGCCGTGATCTGCCTTTTGCTCAGAAGCGGTGGTGCGGCGCCGCCGGCATTACACGGGTCGAAACGCTCAGTGACTTTCGCGCGGGAGATTTCGGCCGCAGTTACGGCGTGTTGATCGCGGACACGCCGCTGGCGGGGCTGCTCGCGCGGTCGGTTTTCGTGATCGACCGGAACGACAAATTCGTCTATCAGCAGATCGTTCCCGAATTGACTCAGGAACCGGATTACGAATCGGTGCTGACCGCGGTCAGGAAAGCGATTCAGTAGAGGTCCTCTCAAATACATTGACCTTGGAATTCCACCGGCAAGATGCCGGTGCCACACATTCTTGAGACGTTCATCAGACCACATTTCGTTTTGGTGCGTCCCAGTATAAAACCTCCTTAAAGTTATCATTGCCTTGAGGGGGGAGGGGGCCTATTATTTACAAACAGGACGGAACCGGTATTCTATCTGGTTGAATAGTAGGGAGTTACGGATCGAAACCACTTTTCTGGGCGAGACGTTGACCGTATGAAACGCACGGCGTTCATCATGGGGATGGTGGTCGGATCGGCGTTCGTGTCACCGCTTCGGGCGGAGATCACCGCCGAGATGGTCATGGTGGGTTTCCCGAATGATTTGGGGACACAACCGTGGCTTTATCGCGGGGGATGCTATGCGCCGCTGGCGATTCGGCTCAGCATGAAGGGCGAACCGGCGAAGACGGTCTATCTCCGGCTGGAGCAACGCGACCTCGATGGCGACATCGTTTATTCCGATGAGTTCGTCAACCTCACGCCCGAACTGGAAGGTAGCGGAAGGTTGTACTGGTTATATTTTGTGCCGAATCCAGAAACCGGTCACGGGGTCGATGCCGTGGCGGTTCAGGTTCTGGATGAGAACCACGAGGCGATCGAGGTCGCGTCGAACGGACGCAAAGCCCGCAAAGTCTCCCTGACCGACATCCCCGACGTTGTGCAGGGGCAACATTTTCTGGTTCTGAGCATTTCGAAGGATACCGCCGGAAAACTCCGTTCGCTGGGCAAGGAAACGCTGAAAGAGGGCAAGTTCACGAAGGAGTTGCGGGTCTCGCACATTTCCCCGGAGAGAATTCCCGATTCATGGCATGGTTTGGAGATGGTCGATGCGATCGTGTGGGATGCCGCCGACGCGGGGGATGTCACGCTCCAGCAGCAACAGGCGCTGGTGGAATGGGTCCGGCAGGGGGGGCGTTTGATTGTCGCTTCCGGGGGTACGTCGGATACTTTGACCAAAAGTGAAATTGGAAAGATTTTGCCTGTGGATATCAAGGGCGTTACCACCGCAACTTCGCTTCCGGAACTTCGCGGGTGGTCTCTGTCGCGGGGGAATCCCGACGTCGAGGAATATCCTCAGCCCATGCAGGTGACGCAGTGCACGGTTCGACCCGGTGCGCAGGATTTGGTTCCCAGTGCGGCGAAAACTCGCACCTATCTGGCCCGAAGCCGGTTTGGAAACGGCACCGTGACCTATTTGCCGGTGACGTTCCGCGATTTGTTGCGAATCGACGAACTGGAAAAATCCAATCTGGACGATTTTTTTCGGCGGTTGCTTGGGTTGCGGATCGGGTCGAAAGATGATCACGCACGGCAGGCTGCTTTTCAACAAAATACGATCGACTTGCTGGGACAGATGCGGGGTTTGATCGACTTTGCGGTGACGACCGCCGCTTATATGTTCATCGCGATCCTGTTTGTGATTGCCTATGCGTTGATCGCCACGTGGGGCAGCTGGTTTGTGCTGCGCGCCCGGAACATGCTCCGGTACAGCTGGACGGCATTCGCCGTTGTCGCGCTGATCGCGAGCGTGCTGGGACTTGGCGCCGTCCAGATCGGTCGGGGAGGGTTGGGATTCCAATTGCATCAGGTCACGGTCGTGGATGCGACGGCGGACCGTTACGACGGCGTCGCGCGGGCCTACTTCGGACTCAAAACGAGCAATTACGTTCAGGATATGGACCTCTGGTTGCCTCAGACCGGCCTGCCGGACCAGCAACCCGATCTCACCTCGTGCATTTTGCGACCTCTCTCTCCGATCATCGGGGGAGTGGAGAACGAAACCCGTTTTGCGGATACGCGACGCTATCCAGCCGTTCCCGCTCATGCTCTGCTCGAAAACGTTCCGATTCGCGCCACGCTCAAGCAACTGGAAGGATACTGGCATGGGGATTTGCGCGGGCGAATCAAAGCCGACGTTCGATTGCAGCGAAATGCCGCAACCAATGGCTGGGTCGTCTCTCCCGACAGCACGCTCCAGCTGATGGATTTCGGCCACGATCTGAAGGATTGCATGCTGATTTTGTCTCCTCAGCTCGATACCGACAATTTCGGGCCTTCACGCAACAGCGCCATGTCCATCCATCCGATCGGAGATTTGAAGGATAACGAAGCGGTGGACTTGTATTCGCGGATGTATCGGTACGTTGCGACGATCAACCCGGATGAAGCCTGGCGAGAGCTGGAGCGTCAGCGCCAGCTGGATGAACAGCATCGCAAATGGGTTGCCGATTTGAAGGCGATGACTTCCTCGACCGCAACCAAGACGCTTTGGGCGACTTTGTTGCTGACGACGTTCAATGAATATGTCCCGGATTCCAATCCGGATTACTACGGGATCCAGACGGCGGTATCGTCCGAGTATGCCCAGTGGATGGATCGTTCCAACGTCATTCAGCCGGATACGGCGCTGCTGGTGGGAGTGGCAGTGGATGATCCCGGACCTGTCCAACTTTTCTATCGGTCGGGTGCCGGAGAATTCAAATACCTCAAGCCGAAAGAATCTCTGGTTGTCTATCGTGTCACGATTCCCGTGCAACGACCCGGTCTTGCAGAGAGGACCCCGAACCCATGATCATTCAGACCATCAATTTGACCAAGCGGTATGGGAAGCTGGTGGCTTTGAACAATCTCAGTCTTGAGATTGAAGAGGGGGAGTGTTTTGGCTACATCGGACCCAACGGCGCCGGCAAGACCACGACCATTCGGATTCTGTCCACGCTGCTTCAGCCGACGTGGGGCGAGGCGCGGGTTTGCGGCCACGTCGTGGGTTACGAATCTCGAAAAATCCGTCCGCTCATTGGTTATGTTCCTGACTATTTTGGCGCCTACGAAGACATGGTCGTTCAGGAATACCTCGAATTCTTCGCATCGTCCTACAACATTACGGGAAAACAGCGAAACCGGGTCGTCGGGGACGTGCTCGAACTAACGGACCTCTCGTACAAAAAAGATGCGATCGTCGATTCGCTTTCGCGCGGGATGAAACAGCGACTGAGCATCGCGCGGGTATTATTGCACGATCCGAAAGTACTGCTTCTGGACGAACCCGCCAGCGGCCTCGATCCCCGGGCCCGAATCGAAATGCGCGAATTACTCAAGGAACTGCATCGAATGGGCAAGACGATTCTGATCAGTTCGCACATTCTGCCGGAACTCGCCGATCTGTGCTCGACGGTGGGGATTCTCGAACGCGGGGAATTGTTGTTTCATGGACCGATCCATGACATCATCCGTCAGGCCCGACTGGGGACGCGATTCCACGTGCGGGTGGTGGACCAGCAGCCTCTGGCCGCCGAACTGCTCACCCGTCATCCCGGCGTGAAGAAAGTCGAGCAGGAGGATGGGTATCTGCTGGTGGAAATGGCGGACGACGTGCATGATTTTTCGGCGATGGTGGAGATGCTGATTCAAAACCGATTCAAGATTCGGGAAATCAAAGAGGAAGAAGTCGATCTCGAAACCGCCTTCATGCGATTGACTAAAGGAATCGTCCAGTAAATGATGAATAGTTCGTGGTTTGAGATGCAGGATTCATGATGTGGAATTTGTAATTCATAATTCGTAATTCTTTTTTTCGGCGGGCGTATGGCTAATGACGCAGTTTCCAATCTGGGCAAGTGGCTTTGGTATCTGATTCCAGCCAATCCGATTCTGGTTCGGGTGGTGGAAGGCGGTAGCAAGCGCATCCGGCATCTGTGGTATCGGTTCGGATATCTGGTGGTTTTGTTTTTCGTGTTTTTCGTGTTTTTTATGGGTTCTCCCAAAGGGAACTCGTTGTCCGAAGCCGCCAGAATCGCCACGAGCATTTTCCAGTTCGTCGCGCAGACCCAGTTGGCGCTGATTTGCCTGCTGTCTGCGGTGTTTACCGCCGGTGCCATTACTCAGGAACGCGATGCTCAGACATTCAATATCCTGCTGACCACGCCATTGTCCAATGCTCAGATTATCTTCGGATCGCTGTTCAGCCGGTTGTATTTCGTTTTGGTCCTGTTGATATCGGGGCTGCCGATTTTCTGTATCACGATGATTTATGGCGGCGTGACGCTCAATCAAATCATCCTCAGTTTTTCCCTCGCTGCCATGACGGCGCTGGTCACCGGATCGGTCGCCATCATGATCAGCATGATCCGCGTCGGAACCCGTCGGACCATGTTTTCGTTTATCTCCATGATTGGTCTGTATCTCCTGGCGGTTTGGGCGTTGGGATACTGGGAAGTGACCTGGGTGCCCGAAGCGTCGCCGGTGGTGGGCGGTGTGCGGAAGATGAGTTGGCTGGTGCCGTTTCATCCGTTTCTGGCGCTGGAGGTCGGATTGGGTCAGGTGTCGGCTCCCCCGTTTTCCGAAGTGGCGCATTATGGTTGGCCGAGCAAATACCTGCTCGCTTACCCGCAGGCTTCGTACATGACAATGTCGTTGGCGGCGTCGGTATTGATGATGTTGTTGAGCATGTTATTCGTCCGGGGTGCAGTGAAAGAGGGCGAACCGACTTTGTGGAACACCCTGATGAGCGTTTTACGTCGAACGCCCCTCGATTCCAGTGGTGAGCGCCGTCGCAAACCCCGCCGGGTGTGGTCGAATCCCATCGCATGGCGCGAAGCCAACACGAAGGCGGCCGCTTCGTCATCGCATTTCACTCGCTGGGTGATGATGATCGGCGGTGTGTTACTTGCGCTGTGCATCCTGATGTATCTGATCAAGGGTTGGTCCATCACGTATCAGGGAAGTTCCGTGACCTTCGGGGTGCAGCAAGCCAGGCATTTTCTTCACTGGCTTATTTCGATTGAACTAGTCATGATCCTTCTTGTTGTGACCAACGCCGCCGCCACGTCCATGACCCGTGAACGGGAATCCAACACCATGGACATCCTGATGACCACGCCGCTTACCAGCAGGGACATTGTGTGGGGCAAATTGCGAGGTTTGATCTCGTTCAGTTTCCCGCTGATGGCGGTTCCGATCTGTACGATGTTGATCTTTGTGGTTTATGATCTCATCATGCTCGGTCGAAATCCGCAGACGATCGTGAACTTTGAATCCGCGATTTGGCTGGGGGCGGTGTTGCTCGCCGATACCGCACTGGCGTGTGTCATTGGACTGCACACCTCGCTCAAGAGCAAACAAACGGTTCGGGCGGTTCTGATCAGCATTACGATCGTTTTTGCCGTTTTTGGTCTGATGTATGCGGTTGGGAACGCATTGGTGAACAACACCGGTGGTTTCGGCGCGTTTATGGCGCCGTTCACGCCCTTTACGGCGACCGCCATCTTCACTTTCCCAGATCAATATGGTTTGACCGGTTCCAACCCCACGACGCGGCTTTTGATTTTGATGGGCACATGTTTTTCAACGGCGATTTATCTGCTTGTCGTCGGGGGAATGTACAAATCCCTGATCCGCAACTTCGACATGACGATCCGCAAACAGTCCGCCTCCACCTGAGCCCGTTTTTTTGACCCACGATTTATTTCTGCGGGAACGCGACATTTTTGGCGTTCAGGGTTTTCGAGCAGCGAAAAACAAGGAGGAACCCGGTAGCGCGTCGAGCGGGACTACGAGGGAAAGAAGTCGTTCCAGATCACATAGTCCGCCCAGTAGTTGGTTGACGGGCCTGGATGGAATCGACATGGATTGAAGGAAGTAATGCTTGCGAGATTGCGAATCCGCCACCGGTGTGGTTTTGTCCAGATATCGACGTTGAAACCAGATCAGGGGAACCAGGCAGCGAAAGAAATACGAAAGGTGAACGACGGATAGGCCGGCTTTGAGTATCTCCTGCCGGAGTGTGGCGCGGGTATATCTTCTTTTGTGGGTTGACTGCGCGTCCCAGTTGGACCAGAGGCCCATGAGGGCGGGGACGGTCCCGATGACGTAGCCTCCGGATGGGACGAATCGCGCACACGCGCTCAAAAATGCCGCAGAATCGTCGATATGCTCCAGCACGTCAAACAGCAGCACCGCCCCATAGTCACGTTTCTCGAAGGATGGGGGAGGCCTGCGAACATCAAATACATAAACCGGAACTTCCGGACATCGCAGAGCCGCCCTCCGACACAACGGGGCGTGCATATCCGTTCCCTCGATGCGATATCCGTGCCGATGGAGATACTCCAGCACGTTTCCGCCTCCGCAACCGATCTCCAAAATGCGAACGCCCTGTGGGATTGCAACCTGTGCCATGAACTGCCGGATCATTCGACAGCGACACTGATGCCAAAAATGCTTTTTCTCCTGTTCCTCAAGTCGCAAGAGAATGTCAGGGTCGCTGATGTCAAAATCAGGTGAATCCTCACGGACGCTTTCAAAAATGTGAAGATTCTTCGGGATGGATTCCATCGACGGTGAAGACATATACCCGTTGCTTCCTCAGATGTTGTTGGTGTTGCCATCCTCTGTGAGGCTGTGTTTTTCGTCCCGCGCATCAAATCGTATGGGCGGGTTTGGGTGTGTCCTTTTCGTTGAGGCGCTGCTGCTTCGACTGTTCACCGTCGTAACTGAACAAAATCATCTCGTCGTCGATTCTCGCCTGCATGTGAACCGGCCGCCCCCAGATGTTATAAGCGCCCTTCAGCGTCTCGGTGGTGTAGCGGATGTCCAGGTCCAGGCCGTTGTGTTTGTGGGCAAGATACAGTTCGCCCCGGTTGGCATAATTACCGTCCACCACGTAAATATGCGGTCGGCCATGATTGGTCAGCATGTAGAGGAGTTGTTGTTTGATCTTTTTGAAATCGCGGTTGACGACCACCATGCGACCCGTCGTCGGATCCATTCGATACTGGTACAACTTGAACCGATCGACGAATTCAGGGGTGAGAAACTCGTCGATGAACGTCACGTCGTTGTGGACCCGGCGAACCTCGAAAATTTTCCGCCGACCGGGACTGTCCTGCCCGACGACCCGTTCCGGGATTTTGACGTCCTGACCCCAGTTGCGGCGTATTTCCATGTCGGGGCATTCTTCGAATTCCTTTCCATAACGCCCCCGGTTCCATCGATTCTCAATGTCTCGATACAATTCGATGCCCATCTTGTAAGGATTCAATCGGCCCGGCGAGGTGGCCATCGTTCCGGAGTGGTGGTCGCAATACGTGATGAGCTCGTCGGCGTTGAGGATGTATCGCGTCATCAGCGTCGAGTGCCAGTAACTCGCCCAGCCTTCGTTCATGATCTTCGTCTGACCCTGCGGGGCAAAATAATAGGCTTCATCCCGAATGATCGACAACACGTCCGTTTGCCAGTCCTCCAGCGGCGCGTGCTGGATCAAAAACCACAGAATATCACGGTGCGGTTTGACGGGGATCACCTGCCGCGCGGTCGCACGAGCGGCGTCCTCCGGAGAAACTTCTTTTTTCCTGCGTGGCGGATTAATGTACCGATCCATGTAGGGTTTGGCTGGATATCGTACGTCTTCCTCGTCTTTTCTTTTTTTATTGCGGCGATCCTGTTCCGTTGTCGCGCGGCGCGGCGGTTCGCGCGTCATGAAAGCCCGATACGGATCGATCAGGTCCTCCAGGCTCAGACACGTGTCGATGAATCGCTCGACCGTTTCATAACCGTAGTGGTCGATGTGACGTCGGATGCGCGACGCGTGGTTGGCCATCTCGTCGATCATTCGGCGATTGGTCTTGGCGAACCAGGTGTTGTTCTTGAAAAAGTCGCAGTGGGCGTACACGTGCGCCATCACCAGTTTCTGGTCGGTCATCGAATTGTCCGCCAGCAGATACGCATAACAGGGATCGTTATTGATGACCATTTCGTAGATTTTGCTCAGGCCGTAGGTCTGACTCTTGCGCATCTGCTCGTATTCCATGCCGAATCGCCAATGGGGATAACGCTGTGGAAACCCACTGTATGAGGCGATTTGACTGATTTGGTCGTAATCCAGCACCTCAAAAATTGTCTCGAAGAAATCGAGCGTCTCCCGCCGGGCGATGTGCGCAATTCGCTCCGTCTGTTCGGCCAGTTCGGGAGACAGGGTCTTGATTCGTGTGGAGAGAACCATAAATCATTCTTGACGTACGAGGACATCAAAAATTACCGGACAAAGGCGGCTCGTCAGATCAGATTCCTTTCGAGAAAAACGCCTTGATGCTGTCGTAAATGTCATCTTTGTTGTTGACTCGGCTCGTGATCATGTTGTCGATCTTGGCCAGTTGCTCGTGGATCACGTTAATGAAGTTTCCGCTTCCATAAGCGCTGGCGACCTGGCAATAGCCGAACAGGTTGATGTTCGTCAGAAGTTGTTCACGCAAAATCTGGCAGCATTCGCGACTGTCGGATTCGCTGCTGTTGTCTCCGTCCGAAAAATGAAACAGATAGATGTTCCACTCCTGCGGATTGTAATGCTGGTTGATGAGTTCCTGTGCCGTCTTGAAGGCGCTGCTGATTCGAGTTCCGCCGTCCTCCCGAACGTGAAAAAATGTCTCGCGATCGACTTCGGCAGCGCGAACGTCGTGAACGATATAACGGCTTTCTATGTCCTGGTAATTTCGCCGCAACCACGCATCGATCCAAAATGCCTCCAGCCGCACCAGTTCCTTCTGCTCGTCGCCCATCGAACCCGACACGTCCATCATGTAAACGATTACGGCATTGGTGTGCGGGCTGAGGATCGTCTTCCAACTGCGATACATCTTATCGCCGCGTTCGATGATCACGCGCGGACGGTCGGGATTATAAGTTCCCACTATCATTTGACGCCGCAGCGCGCGTTTGAACGACCGTTTGAAGTGACGCAGAGATTCCGGCCCGATCCGACGAATCCCGCTGTAACGATCTTTTTCAGCCGTAATGCGATGCTTCCCTTTGGGTTTGATCCGTGGAAGTTGCAATTCCTCGCCCAGTATGTCCGCCAATTCATCCAGCGTGACCTCCACCTCGAGAATATGGCGACCCTCTTCCGTTCCACCGGGACCGATTCCTTCCCCGTCACCGTCCACCTTATCTCCGGGTTGTCCTTCGCCCTGCCCCACGCCGGCGTCACTGTTGTCGCCGTATCGGAAATTCGGAATCTCAATCCCATGAACCGGAATGCTGATCAGGTGCTTGCCTTCTTTCCCGATCAACTCGCCGCGCGTGAGAAATTTGCGCAGGTCCTTCCTGATTCGTCCCTTGACGATGTTCCGAAACCGCTGATGATCCTTGTCAATCCGTAGGGACATGATTGCCTTACCGCCGAGCACGCGGAGACCGCAGAGAAATTATGAAGATATATTTTCTATTTCTCTGTGTGCTCTGTGATCTCTGCGGTTAATAATCAATTATCCTTCGTCCTTGTTGACGTCTCCACGGGCGAAGATGCTCGCCACGTAGTTCAACACGTCGGTAGCGGACGTTTCGTTATAGCCGAAGTACTTGATCAACCGCTGCTTGACCACGTCGATCTTCGCCTGCGTCTCGTCATCCACCACTCCGCTCACCACGTTCTTGAGCTTGATCGTGTCGCGCTGATCCTCGAACAACTTCAATTCCAGTGCCTTGTGCAGTCGCGCATTCGTGTTGTACTCGAACTTCTTCCCGTCCAGCGCCAACGACCCGATGTAGTTCATGATCTCCTGCCGGAAATCGTCCTTGCGGCTTTCGGGAATGTCGATCTTTTCCTCGATCGAACGCATCAGCCTCTCGTCCGGTTCCTCATCCTTTCCGGTGTAGCGATTGCGGACTTTCTCATGCTGCGTATAGGCCCGAACGTTCTCGATGTAGTTGGTACACAAGCGTTTAATGGCGTCTTCGTCGGCGCTGATCGCTCGCTGGACCTCGCTCTTGATGATGTCTTCGTATTCCTCCCGCACCAGACTGAAGAGCTCCTTGTATCGCTTTTTGATTTCCTCGTCGCTGATCAGGCTATGATGCGACAGACCCGATTCCAGTTCGTTGATCGCCATGAACGGGTTGATGCATTTTTCCGCCAGGGCGTAGTCGGACACAAGACAGTTGGAGATTTTGTCCTGAATGTAACGTGGACTGATCCCCTGCATGCCTTCGCGCGGCGCATCGGCGCGAAGCTCCTTGACCGATTCCTCGGTGAATCCGGGAATGCTTCTCCCGTCATAAAGTTTGAGTTTCTGCATCAATGTCAAACCGGCTTTCTTCGGCTCCTCCATTCGTGTCAGAATGGCCCACATCGCTGCCACTTCGACGGTATGCGGCGCGATGTGGATGCCCCGAATGCGCTCCTTGTTGAAAAACTTCTGATAAATGCGGATCTCGTCAGTCACCCGGATATTGTACGGAACGTCAATCTTAATCGTTCGATCCCGGAACGCCTCCATCATCTCGTTGGATTGCAACCTCTTGTATTCGGGCTCGTTCGTGTGTCCGATAATGACTTCGTCGATATCGGTCTGCGCGAACTTCTT
>CAIVHJ010000384.1 GCA_903905665.1 uncultured Phycisphaerales bacterium | reverse complement strand
TCCTGAACTTCCAAACTCCTAAACTCTTGAACTCCCTAACTCTTAAACCCCTGAACTCCTAAACTTTTTTTATTCCTCCATCGCCGGATCATCAATGCAATGGTCCGCCACCTCCACCCCCCGCGACGTCAAGCGAAACCAACGCCTCCGCCACGGCGTCGCTCGTTCATCCACCTCGTTGTCGGCCACCACCCGAACCACGTATCCCTTCTCGCACAAATACGCCAAATCACGCCGAAAATGATCCCACTCCAACTGCGGAAAAAGGATCAACAAACTCCGCATGATCTGCTCCCCCATCAGCGCCGCCGGATACAACATCTTCATCGCCACCAAAATCTCATGTCGAACCTGCTTGATCTTCCGCACCCCAATTTTGTTGTCCATAACTCCTCCTCACCCTAAAATCGTCCACTTCGTTGATTCAATCATTCGCTTCGTTGCTCTTGGAACGGATCAACGAACCATTACCTCAATGCCCCGCCCGTCTGAATATGTACTCACACAGACAGGCGAGTCCCACTGCATATTGCACCAACCCATCGTTTAGCGGCACGCCCGAAGGGCGGTGCGTAACTTCCACCCCGCCACCAGCCCTTATTTCGGAAAGAATCGCTTCGACACAAATCCCTTGTATTTCCATTCAACTTCCAACATCAGAGCCCCCCGCGCCAGCGGGGGGTTATTCTCCTCTCCCTCGCCAGCAGAGACTACTTCCTACTCCCCTCCCTTTCAGGGAGGGGTGGGGGGAGGGTCTGATTTCCCTTCATGTCTCACCCAACCGCGGTGTGCCACTGCTCTCGATCAGTGGTATTCCAGAGACGCGACCGTCAGGGAGCGTGTTCTTGCATCAGAGCACTCCGCCCCGAAACCCCCCGCTACCTCGTCCTCCCATGATTCATCCGGCAATTCCTCGGAACTCTTCACACCCGTTTCCATGGCATCAGCTTCCCCTCGTCCTTGCGAACGACCCTTCCTCCTCGCGATAGCATTTCAAAAAAAACTGGCCTCCTTCATATCCCCGATTCAATGTCGTACACGCAAATCTACCGCCGCCGTTTTGTTCTGGCCGGCTTTCTGGGCGATGGCAGATCCTCGAATAAATCGCGAAAATAAAGCGGATCATGGATGTGGTAGAGGATATGACGGAATTCATCCCCGATGTCCTGCAACCAGGCTTCGATCTGCCGCGGTTTCAGATTCCCGGAACGAAGTCGAGGCAGCAGTTTCTCATAGATGACTTTCATGCTTTCCTCTATATCGAGCAGCGTATGAGCAATCGTGCCCGCCTCGGCATCCTCCGACGGCTCTTCATACCGCCTTCCCAACTGGCACACAATGGGACTCTGGGCCAGCAAATCTGACAGTTCACACATCTTCTGAGAAAATTTCTTATCCATTTTGTGTCCTCTCCTTGAGCACCTGATTGATTGCATCCCTCTCCTCAACCTGGGTTCATTGCAGATTCAACAGCGCTGCAGGACTCTTTAGGGTGCGCCGCCATTTCATCAGTTCTTCGCCCCGAATCATGTATTGATCCCATATCTCGGACGGATGCAACAAGCGATTAAGATTCTTGTCCGTAAAAATACGATACTCCAGAAAACCCACGGATGAATCCTGCGCCAAACAGGATATCAACCGCCCTGAACGCATCCTGAAAACCAGACCCTTATGAATCCTCAGCTGCCAATGTGTTTTCGGGTCTTCATCTTCGGCAGCCTCAACCCATTCAAGATCATCAACCAAAACTCTGCACGATTCAATCGGATCGTCCTTTTTTGAATAGGCAAAAACAATATTCACCGGTTCTTGTCTCTTTGCGAATTCAGAATAGTAATCCATATGGGGCTGAGCGGTTCGTCGCACGACAAGACGGACATCATCGCGAATCTTCGGAAGATTCGATCGAGAAAACAAATCACAGATTCGCTGACCACGAACATCCACGATGGAAGCCAAATCTCCAACCCTAGCTGGACCCATTGGGCCCTTCCAGGTCATGAGCGGATCAATGAGCAAAATGCACCCCTTGCATTCCAAGAGAAGCCGAAGTTCTCCCGGCGGAAGGTATTCGGTTACCTGTCGCTTCATGTTACACCTTAACCCTTCGTTTTTGTGCGAACAAAATGAATTTTCCAATGAGAATCACCGGGACCATGAATGTCAATCACCGGTGTCTTGTCTCGAGATGTCGAGCGATAAGTAATGTAAGTACCGTCCGGCATCTCCCTGATAATCGCATCCCCATCTCTCCACTGTTTCACATAACCCTTTGTCAAACTCTCAAAGAACCGCCAGGCGGTCTTTGCATCCCCGATCATGTGGCGAACTCTACTGCTCCGGCTCTTACCTTTTCGTCCGTAATATCCTGTCTTCGAATTCGGTCTGGGGCGTCCCCCACCCGGACTCGCGGCGCCACCACCTCCCATTATTCTCCCTCCACCACATTTTACAATCGTGTTCTCATTGTGACCTTCTTCTGCTCCTCGACTGACCATGCTCGCGTTTCATCAATTCCAACCGCAATCGTTGCCAACGATGGGGATGGACCACCAACCGGCAGGAATGCGGAACGAGCGATCGTATCGGAAAATCCTTCGGCGGAATTCCGTACAGAATCAACCCGCGCGGTTCCAAAATCTCAAACATCTTTTCGAGCCCTCTGGTAAACAACCCCCGTGTGACTGAATCCCGCAAATCCGGCGTACCCGTCGCCAAAATCTGTCGCGGTGAAATCCCCGAAAAGCAAAATCGAAAACTCGCCGGCGTGGACCATCGAACCGTCGGAATGACCTTAATCCCCTGCGCCTGCCAATACCGCCCGCACCAGCGATTGCGATAAACGTTCCACATCTGCTCCACCATCGGTCGATCACGGTACAGCGAAAAATCCGGCGTGCACACGGCGGCATAACGCTTGAGGGGTTTCACGTAATCCACGGGCCGGTTCCACACACACTCGAATTTCCGATCCATCAAAAAGAAATGCGCGATCGACTTGCGTTTCTTCGACCGAAACGGTTCCAGCGGAGATTTCAGCACGGCGGGTCCAAACCCCTGCGGCAAGACCTCCGGCATCCCCCAACGATTCTTCGACGAAAAACAACCCCGCCCCACCCTGTCCGAACCGCTATTCACCATCTACCTGCTGTCGGCTTCCGGCTACCCGCCACCGGCTGCCTGCTCCACACCGATCTGTCTGTGAATCGAATACCCCGCAAAAACCAACCCCGAAACCACCCCAATACCAACCGCTTCACCGTCGCTCCGCTGCATCACCAGCCATCCGGTGAACTCCCGAATTCCCTGCGCCGCCACCCCCCATTATCCATCCAGCAAATCCTCGGGACTCTTCAACGCCCGCTTCCACGCAATCAACTTCTCATCATCAATCATATATTGCCCCTCAATACTGCGGGGTTTGAGCAGATTCTTGATGCTCCTCTTATCGAAACAGCGACACTCCAGGAAACCTATATGGCTGTCCTGGGCTAAACAGGCAATGATCTTTCCAGAGACCATATAAAAAACCACTCCTTTGTGAATATGTACGCGGAATTCAATTTCTGAATCCCTCTCGTCGGGAGGCTGTGTCCATCGAAGATCGTCGACAAGAACCTTACAGATTGTGATGGTATCTGCCTCCTGCTGATAACCAAATAAATCATGTACCGGACGGCACCGCTTCAAAGTCTTTTCATACCAGTCAAACACCTTGGCGGCCGAACGTTTCACTGACAGACGAGGAATGTCCGGCAAATGGGGCAACATGGCGCGCGAAATCAAATCACAATGTTTTCGACCTTGGCTGTTCACGATAAAGACCAGTTCTCCAATCTGGGCCGAACCGATCTGATCAGACCATTCATCAACGGCGTCGCAACAAAGATGCTGACCCTTGCTGGCTTGCAGCAGATGAAGTTCGGCTGGAGTCAAAATGTGTGTTTCGCTCTGCTTCATGCTTCACCTCAATTCCTTGCTAACTGGGGAACAAAATGAATTTTTTGCGGCTTGTTTCTTCCACGTCCTACTATTTGTATGGTCGGAGTTCCATCGCTGGAAGAATGAGGCCGAAAAGTTATGGTCTGTCCGTCCGGCATGTACCTGATGATGGTACCATCATCCAATTTGACTTCCCGGACATATCCTGATGTCAGGGAATCGAACATCCGACGAGCATCTTTCACATCACCAACCCAATGTCGTACACTCGAATCGCCGCTACGCCCTTTGACTCCAAAATACCCCGTCAACGGTCTGGGCTGCGGGTATTTCCCGCCCGGACTCGCGGCGCCTCCACCTCCCACATTTTATCTCCTTGCTCCCTACCTGACGATCCATTCACCACCTCGCGCAATCCTTGTTTCGGGAAGCAGCGGTTGCGTTTCCATTCTGTTTTCAATCGTGATCCTCCGATTGTTCCAGACCCTTTTGTACCAGTGCCCGCGTCAATTCCACCATCGCCTGCGTCGCCTGCACCAAAACCGACGCCAACCCGTTCCCGTTCTCCATCTCCACCTGGATTCGCGTCACCAGTTCCGTCAATTTTTCCAACTGCTGCCGCGCGTGCATCGACTCCCGCAGCCATTCCTCTTTCGTCGTGTAATCTCGCTCAAATCCCCGAATCGTCTGCGACACCCCGTGCATCGTCTCGTCCAGATGATTCACCCGCGATTCGATGTCTTCGTAACGGCGAATCTGATAATCGCGTATCCCCTTCAGATACAGCGTGATCATCGTCAGCGGCACGCCGATCAACGGCGTCAGCGTCGCCAGCGTGACGACAGTGCTCGACCAGTTCACGTCGCTCACGTCAAATCCCTCTGCCGCGAACGACCTGTGCTACCACCAGCGACACCAAATTCAACAACGCGCTCAACCGATCCAGCGAGACGATTCCCGACAGCAAATCATCCCGAAACTTTTGGACCGTCTCGCTGTCGCGCAAACTTTGCACGCTGGTCGTTCGCGGGGCGCCGCCCAGAATCACATCCAGCGCATCGCCCGAAGGCTGCTGCGTCCCACTGACTGATTCCTTACTCGCCGGTGCCTGTCCACTTTTTTCGATCCCCTGATTGAGTCCGTCGATCAAGTTGTCCAGATCATCTACTACTGACACTTTGTTCTCCTCGTCCCCACAATTCCGACATCCACGTGCTGACCTCTTCGCTTTGCCGCATCCGGACCAGCCCCATGCGGTGCAATCCGTCGGCGACCTCTCGCAACGTCGCCAGGTTGTCACACGTCGCCAGGTATCGCTGTTCGCTCACCTGCTGATCGCGCCGAATCACCGCCAGCGCTGCGCGAAATTTTTCCGCATGGGTCTGTTGTTCTTCCGGCTGCCCCACGGACGTATTGACGCGATTGATGAACGCCTCGATGGCCAATTGCTCCCGCTGTTCGTCCGCGCGACCGAGGTCCGCTCGATACTCGTCCATCGCCTTGCCGACTTCAGCCGATAAGTCCCGAACGACTTGCGCCGCCGAAATATCCACCTGCCCCTGCGCCGCGCAGCCCAGACCCGCCGACACCCACGCCGACATCAACCACAACTGAATCCTCATGGCAAAATTTCCTCCCGATTCCGGTGCACCGGCAGATTTTTGGTGCGTCGAGGACGCACCCTACTTTTTCCGGCACAACGGCGCGACCGGTTATTTGTCTCCGACCATCGACTTCCCTTCAGCACCGACCGCTCGCCCGGCGTCCTCGTGGGCAATCCCCAGAATCAGCGACACGCCCACACCCAAAATCGTGTAAATCACATCCTCGCTCACCCCAAGGCCGACCTGTGCGGCGTACGCCGCCAGCACCGTCACCAGCGCCGTTCGCACTTTCCGCGACTGCAGCGGCGCCACGCACGTTTGTAACCACCCCGGAATCTTCATAAACATCACCTCCTCAAAAAAGAACCTCACTCCGGCATATAGTTAACTTCCTCACTGGTCTATTCCCCGACGCATAATTATGGATGAGTCATACCGTCCCCCCGGCCTTACCCCTTCGCCTGCTTCGGGTACGGATGCGTAAAAAAATGACTATAAAAAATAGAATAGTTCAGTGAGCAGGTACACAAATAGAGGATCAACGACGTGTCGGACCGGGTGGTCCGATGTTATTTTTCTGTGAAGTACCCGCAGGGGATTCCGAAGAAATTGCCGCAGGAATTCGGGTTGGCGATTCTGCGGTTGTCGCTGGTGTGGCTTTGAGATCGTTTCAGTATGACGGGTTAACGACAAAGGGGCTGGAAACCTAAAAGATTTCCAGCCCCCTTCGGATTTTGTCCACGACGCTCCGGAACGAAACGAACCATGCAGACACCGGCATGAGCACCGGTCCTGCGATGATGAGCTGCGCCGGTATCGTTCACCTACCTGCCGGTGCTACGGAGTCTGATCCCAGGCTTCTTCCCAGCTGGGGATCCACGACGTGAAGAACGCGGTCGTGTAGTTCTTCACAAAGCCCAGCGTACCGGCGATGACGTTGTTCTTGATGTCGGTCGGTCCGCAACTCGTGCCGTACAGCGCGCCCGCACACAACATCGTCAGGACAGCCATTTTGATTTTCTTCATAAAAAGTCTCCTGTTGGAATCGAAAACACAACTGATAATTACAGATCAAACCGGAGGCGAAAACCTCCGACAATCGAATCAGGGGTAGTGGACGTCCCACCCGGATTGCTGATCACCTGAAAATCCGGTGTGAACGTCAACCAGGGGGTAATCTGAATGTTGTAAAACAACTCGTACACGGTTTCATAGTTGGAAAATGGATTGATCTCATCTTTATAGGTGTGGGAGATGATGCCCTGAGCCACCGCGAATCCCAAGATGTCATTATCTCGCTGCGGGACCAACCCGCGATAGACACTGCCGATCGACCAGAAATTCTCCACGCGATTGCTGTCGCCTCGCGCATATCCATATCGGGCAAACAAGGCCATCCCCTGCAGATCCTTGGGGTCCTGGTTTTCCTTGTAGATTACCTGGTCGAAATCACCATAAAATCCCACTTGTCCGTTGGTGAATCGATCCGCCAGCGCCCCGCCCAGATTGTCCTGATAAATCTTCCGATTCGACGGGTCATACCACAATCCTACTCGATAAGTCCCCGGGTAATCCTTCAACGAATCGAACATTTTGTTCGACAGGAATCCCGTTTCCCAAAATCCACGCCAATAATCCGAACCATGAAACGCGGTTTCCCAGCCCCATTGCTTGATATTCGAATCCGGGTCCACCGCACCGGCCTGGAGATAAGCCCAATCCACCGGCCAAGCCTTGACGAACGCGCCCAATCCGTTGGCATGAGGTATGGTCGGATTGACATAGATCCAACGATTCAAAAAATACGTGGTATAAGATACATAGGGGATCACATCCACAAAATCCCCGAGGCTGGATACTTTCCCCAGATTGAATTCGAGCTTGTTGTCAAACAACTTCTGAGTGAACCACCATTTGTCCACGCGAATTTCCTGATTCCCGTTGGTGGCGATGGAGGTCGCGGGTTGCGAAAGCGATCCCACCTCATCCTGCAATCCCGATCCCCATGAAGAAAATGGGCGAATATAGAAGCTGAGACCCTTGGCGATCCCCATCTTCTCAAAATCCAACTTCAGGTGATAATAGGCGGTTCCGAAAAACTCGTCTGCATTATGAGTTTCCAACCCGCCCTTGAAGTTCTGCTGCCACCCCATGTACAAAATGGGTTGCCAGGTAATGCCTGCATTTTCCAGCTTGTCTCGGGCGCCCCACCAGTTCCCCGTCATGTACTTGTCCTTCATCCATTGATCCAGACTGAACGTGGATGAGGTGGGTTCCGGGGCCGGGGTTTCCGGTTTGGCGGGTTCTGCGGTGGTTTTGGGAGTGGGAGTGGGAGCGGCAGCCGCGGCTTTCGGTTCGGTCTTGGCTCCGGAAGCAGGTGCAGAGGCTTGCGCCAATACCGATTGACAGTCAACCATGAGCCACGTCAACACTCCAATCAACACAATCCTTCTGACGATGCTCTGTGTCATGAGCGAACTCCTGTAACTAAAGTATTCTGTCTGAAGACTTTCTTGTTTGTAGAGAACCACGGACCTGCAAATTGGAATTGAAACAGGCCGCGCCAAGAGGTCTGTTTCAATCAGAAACGCGCACGAGAATTCATGAACGCTCGAGTACTGTGCCTTCAAATATCCGCAAAATCAATATCGACGCAGAGACTTTTTTTCGTATAATCCAAATATTCGTAAAATACGAATAATTTATGTTTTGTATCGTGCCATTCACGTTGATCAGGTATCCATCCAGGTAATGTCGTGGATGCATTCATGGCGACATGGCGACGGTATCGTCTTGTGCCACACTGGATTACGCGCTGCCGTTGCGATGCGGTCGGCATAGGAACGCGTGCCGGAAACGATGAGGGCTCGGTGATTGGTCATCCTGGTTTGAGGCGTGTCTGAATTGGTGTCCTCGGCGTAAGGTTTTCGTGGGTCTCTGAAAGGAAAAACGATGATGGAGTTGTTGCTGGGTGATGAAGCGATTGGTCTGGCGGGTATACATGCCGGAATCAGCGGGATGTTTTCGTATCCGGGGACGCCTGCGACGGAAATCATGGAATTTGTCCAAAGCCGCGCGGGCGAAAACGGTTCCATGTCTGCGCGGTGGTCTGCCAATGAGAAGGTGGCGTATGAGGAGGCGCTGGGGATGTCTTTTGCGGGTCGGCGCGCGATGGTCTCGATGAAACACGTGGGGTTGAACGTGGCGGCTGATCCGTTCATGAGTTCGGCGCTCACGGGTGCGCACGGGGGATTCGTCGTGGCGATGGCGGACGACCCCGGAATGCATTCCTCTCAAAACGAGCAGGACAGCCG
>CAIVHJ010000383.1 GCA_903905665.1 uncultured Phycisphaerales bacterium | reverse complement strand
GTCCCTGTCGCGAAAAGATAAAATGATCTCCGCCCGATAGGGGTGGAAGACCGAATAGCAGGCTGCACGCGATGAACGTTTTGACGAAACCATCCGGTCCGAGTATTGTCTCTTGATGAAATGCTACATAGCAGGGAGGGGAGTATTATATGTTCTAATTCAGGTCGTATTCCTTCAGTTTGCGATAAAGCGTTCGGGCGCCGATTCCCAACATCTTCGATGCCTTTTCCCGATTGCCCCCCGTCAATTTCAACGTGTTGGAAATGTGCAGTTTTTCGACGTCCGACATCGTCAGCCCCGTCCACGCCGTGGACCCGACGGGTACAATCTGGGTGGTTCCGCGAATCGGTTCGGGCAGATCGTTCACGATCACCTCGGCATCATCTTTTTGAACGACGAGACTTGCGATCATGCTTTTGAGTTGTCGGACGTTCCCGGGCCAGTTATAGGCCACCATTTTTTGCATGGCTTCCGGACTGATCCTCAACAGAGGCAAACCCCGCGGTTCTCGTTCGGGATTGGCCTCCTGCAAAAAATGACTCGCCAGCAGAGGGATATCATCCCGCCGATTTCGCAACGGGGGTATCTGCAGTTGAACCTGATTCAGTCGATAAAACAAATCCTCGCGAAATTCACCTTTGGAAACCATCTCACCGAGATCGCGATGCGTCGCGGCGATCACCCGAACATCCACGATGCGAACCTCGTTGCTTCCGACGGGCACGATTTCGCCGTTTTCAAGCGCACGGAGCAGTTTCGCCTGCATCGTCCAGGGCATGTCGCCGACTTCATCGAGAAAAAGCGTTCCGCCGTCGGCGGACTCGAACACTCCCTTGCGGTCCGTGACGGCGCCGGTGTAAGCCCCCTTGACGTGACCGAACAATTCCGATTCGAGCAGGTTTTCGTTGAGTCCCGCACAGTTGATCGCCCGATAGGGTTTGGCGGCGCGACCGGAATTGACGTGGATCGCCTGGGCGATCAAATCCTTTCCCGTGCCCGTCTCACCCACCAGCAGCACCGTGATTTTGCTGTCGGCGATCCGTTTAAGGCGGTTGATCAAACTCGACATGACAAGCGTCGATCCGATCACTCCCTCAAAACTGAATGCTCGATTCAACTGCTCCCGAAGATGACGGTTTTCCCTGCTGGTGCTCGCCTGTCGCGCCGCTCGTTGCACTTTTTCCCGCACCAGATCGATGTCGAGCGGTTTGATGAGGTAGTCATAGACCTGGAACTCCGAATCCCGGCTGAGCACGTCGCGAGCCAACTGCTCGCTGCCGTACGCCGTAATCAAAATCACCTCGGTGTCGGGCGAATCCGTCTTGACGTGGCGTAGGACATCCATTCCATTGAGCGCCCCACCCAGTTTGTAATCGGTGATGACGACGTCAGGGGTTCGTTCATGAAGACTGGTCAGAGCATCTGCTCCGGTGTGAACGACCCGGCAGGCATGACCCGCGCGGCGCAGCGCCTCTGCGAGCGCTTCTCCATGCTCCACTTCGTCTTCCACGATTAAAATGAACGCGGTGTCCGCCATGGTGGCTGTATTCTACCCCCCCTGCGTGTCACAACCAAGAACACCCATTCGAGAAGATCATACGGGGACATGGATCATGATGCGTACAACGGAAGGCGAACCGTAAACCGAGTACCGCGGCCGGACGTCGATTGCACGTCGATCAAACCCCCATGCTGCTGAACAATTCGACGGGTTACCGAAAGTCCCAGCCCGGTTCCACCTTTTTTGGTCGAAAAAAACGGATCAAAGATCCGCGACATGACTTCGGGTTCAATTCCCGTTCCGGTATCCGTGATTTCCACCAGCGCCCAATTTTCCTCGGCGCGCGTGGTGACCATCAGTTCTCCGCCGTCCGGCATCGACTGAGCAGCGTTGAGAATCAGGTTCAGCAGCGCCTGGTGAATCATTTCTCGATCGAGAGAACAGACCAAAGCCGAAGTATGAAACAATTTCCGAATTTGAATTCGATTCCGAACGGCTTCGGGCGCGTAAAACGTCAGCACGTCCGAAACCAGTGTGTTCACATCGATGCAGTGCCGATTCAATTCCTGCCGGGTGACCAGCCGCAGGAAATTATCCAGCAACTTCTGCAACCGGTCCGTCTCTCCCGTCAGCGTCTCAAACCGAAGCAACATCCGACGGCGAATGTCGGAATCGATATACTGGTCGTGTTCGTGGCGAATTTCCTCGGACAACAATTGCAGATTGACTTTGAGCGTGGACAGAGGATTGCGGAGCTCGTGGGCCAGCCCACCGGCCAACTCACTGATCTCCTGCAACGAATTGTGTGGTTGGGGTGTGGTCACGAATGTCGATTTCAACCCCGAATTTCTTCCGATTCCACCGATCCGGGTTCGCCGGAAGCGGGAAGCAGATGGACGTGCACGGCTTGCGGACCCTTGTCGGATTCGCTCAGTTCGAATTCCACCTGCTGCCCAAACTTGAGTTTCTTGAACCCTTCTCCCTCGATGCTGCTGAAATGAACGAAGATGTCTTTGTCCACTCCTTCACACTGAATAAACCCAAAACCCTTTTTGCTGTCAAACCATTTGACCGTTCCCATCGCCATGGTCAAGCCCTCCAAAAAAGGCTCTGAACGGTTCACGATGCGTCGGTATCCATTGCTTTACGCGTGCTATTTCTGAGCCGCCAGTTCGGCTTCGGCGGCCTTCTTCGACAGTTTCACCCGTCCCTGATCGTCAACTAGAATCACCTTCACGTCGATTTCATCACCGACGCGACACACTTCCGAAACATTGCGCACGTACCCGGTCGAAAGTTCGCTGATATGACACAATCCCTCGGTTCCGGGGAAGATTTCCACAAACGCGCCGAAATCCTTGACGCTCACGACGCGCCCGTGATAAATTTTTCCGACCTTGGCTTCGGCGGTAACCGCTTCAACCATTTGTTTGGCTTCCTCCGCCTTAGCGGCGTCCACGCAGCTGATGAATACCGTCCCGTCGTCTTCGATCTCCACTTTGGCGCCGGTCGTGGCTTCGATCCCCTTGATGCCTTTACCGCCCGGCCCGATCACACGGCCGATGAATTCGGGATTGATCTTAATCACCAGGAGACGCGGTGCATGTTTGCTGATTTCCGACTTGGGGCGAGGCAGCGTCTTGAGCATGGTCCGAAGAATCGAAAGCCGCGCATCCTTCGCAAGATCCAAAACCTCGTGAATCTGCTCCATCGTGATTCCCGATGCCTTGAGGTCCAATTGAATCCCGGTGATCCCCCGCTGGGTCCCCGCCACTTTGAAATCCATGTCGCCGAAATGGTCTTCCTCGCCCAGAATGTCCACCACCAGTTGCGAACGCTTCTCGTCGTGGAACATCCCGATCGAAATTCCCGCCACCGGCTGCGTAATCGGCACTCCGGCGTCCATCAGCGCGAGCGTTCCGCCGCAAACCGTCGCCATCGAACTGGAACCGTTGGATTCGAGAATGTCGGATACCAGCCGAATGGTATACGGAAAATCCATCGTACCGGGCAGGACCGGCTCGAGCGATTTCTCCGCCAGATTCCCATGACCGATCTCGCGCCGACTGACGGCGCCGATCCGTTTGATTTCACCGGTGCTGATCGGCGGAAAATTGTAATGAAGCATGAATTTCTTGCTGTATTCCTCGGTCAGACCATCAACGATCTGTTCATCCTCGACCGTACCGAGTGTCGCCACGACAAGCGCTTGAGTCTCACCGCGTTGAAAAATCGAGCTGCCGTGCGTTCTCGGAAGCACTTCCACGAAGCACTCGATCGGACGAATGTCTTTGTAGCCTCGTCCGTCGGGGCGAACGCCCTTGTTGAGCACCATGTCGTGAATGACTTCCTCTTCGACTTCGTGGAGAATTCCCCACGCCGCAGCGCGGAGTTTCGGTTGGTTGGATTCTTCGGGTGCGATCTCCTCAAGCACCAGCCGGTACAGTTCGGAAACGGCTTCGTTGCGCTCCTGCTTTCCCGCAATCCCCTTTCGCTGCACAAATTCTTTGTAGGAACGCTGGTGAATCCGACGCACTAAATCTTCATCACGGGCGGGAGATTCCCATGTCACGTGACGTCCGACTTTTTCCGCCAACTCCTCCTGCATTTCGCACAGGGTCTTGATCACTTCGTGCCCCTGCCGAATCGCTTCCAGCACTACGTCTTCCTTGATCTCTTTGCCGCCCAGCTCAATCATGTTCACCGTGTCCCGGTGACCGCCGAGCACCAGTTCCATCTCACCCTGTTCGATTTCTTTGAAGGTGGGATTGATGATCAATCGGCCATCCACCTGACCCACCCGAACCGAACTCAGCGGTCCGTTGAAGGGCAGATTGCTGACCATCAGAGCAGCCGAGGCACCGATCATGGCGAGGATATCGGGATCGTTTTCCTGATCGGCGCTGAGCACCATCGCCTGAATCAACACCTCATCCTTGAACGCCGGTGGAAACATCGGACGAATCGGCCGATCAATCAACCGCATCGTCAGGATCTCTTTGTTCGTGGGCCGACCTTCCCGCTTGAAAAATCCACCGGGGATTTTGCCCGCCGCGTAAGTCTTTTCCCGATAATCGACCGTCAGAGGGAAGAAATCCGATACGCCCTCGCGCGGCGGCCCCGTCACAACCCCCACCAGAACCACCGTGTCGGCATATTGAATCCAAACCGAACCCGTCGCCTGTTTCGCCAATCTTCCCGTTTCAATCGTCAGTGTTCTTCCCGCAATCTCTCGTTCAACTCGTACCACAGCCATCCTGTCACCATCCTCTTGACTCTAAACTTCATCCCGGTACACCGGAATGTCACCACGCCACAGGCGAAATGCCTGTGTCACACGATTACTTCCGCAATCCCAACTTGCCGATAATTTCCTGATATCGTTGCCGATCTGTTTTCTGCAGGTATTTCAACAGACTGTTGCGTTTGCCCACCATCCGAAGCAGACCCCGCCGCGACGAAAAATCCTTCTTGTGCGATTTGAGGTGCTCGGTCAGATATGTGATCCGTTCCGTCAGCAATGCCACCTGGACCTCCGGCGAACCGGTGTCTCCTTCATGAATCGCATACTGATTGACGACGGAATTTTTCTTGTCCTGGGCGAGAACCATGATTGGACCTCCGAATCCTAAAGAGAAACGCGGTAAACATTCTCCTTTCGGCTACTCGCATCCTTCAGAGAGCGGTGCGAAACTACCACCTCGCCCTACCGATGTGCCGGAAGGGTGAAAGGAGTTACCTGAAAACGTAAACGATACCCAAATCCCCCCCATATTGCAAACCCATCCCGATCCACCCAGGAATCGAACCGTCATCGCGCTGGGGTTCATTTTCGCGATCCACGAAGGCATCGCCGACATTGAATAAACCCAACGACGAGCGCGATCCCGAAGAGGGTGCTTTCGGAACCGGAACCGCAAAAAGTCGGACAGAGCACTTCGGTGCTCCCGTCGAATTTCACGGACGGGTCGCACTGAGTCTGGCTGATGTTGGCGGGTTGCAGCGGAAGAACCTGATCGGTTTGCGGATCGTGATACGTGGCGACGGCGAGTTGATCGGTCGCTTCGATATAGTTCAGGATGAAATCCTCACCCTCGGGAAACGTCGAATCGCTCAACCAGAAAACCTGCCGAAACCCGTCGTTGTCGGTGGCAAATCGCAGACGACCGGCGGCGACGCCGTCATCGCGAAAGACGTTGTAATCAGTATCGACGTAATAGGGAATGACGCGATCGTCGCCGGTGAGCAGAATAAGTCGGCGATCGCAGGATCGGATGAAAAAGTCGGCGTTGAAGGTGTTGATCGCCCCGCACGTGGAATTGCTGTCAGGGTCAAGAAACACAATACTCCCGTTGATCAAACCGAAATTGAGATTTTTCTCCTGGGCGATCCCTGTCGAAACCTGACACAGAATTAGAACAACCAACGCCGCGATCACCCAAAGTCGGGTTCGCATGGATATCCTCCTCACCGATTGGACGCGAACAATCCTACCCCACGGCGTCAGGACGATCAAGCAAAATCAAAACATTCATAAAAACGCATCCCGCACGGTTGCAAACTCTCTCCGGCGAGAGTATAAAAACTCCGGTCGGCCCGCGATGGCATCGACCCGAAGCCGCAAACGTCCCAACGGGAGGAGGTTTTACCATGTCCGGAAAACTTCGAAGAATCAAACACGCATTCTTGATTGTCTTGTGCGGTGGGGCGTTGC
>CAIVHJ010000382.1 GCA_903905665.1 uncultured Phycisphaerales bacterium | reverse complement strand
CATCGACAAAACTTCGTTCTGCCAGTCGTCGTTCCATCGCTCGCCTCCTTGCTCAAAAGATTGCCTTGATCCCACACCACCCACACTCTACCATGTCTGTCAAGGTTATTCAGAAGGCTCTATAGTCTCAGTAACCCCTATCTGTCTCAGGATGACAAGATGGAGGTAGAGTTGTGGTTCCAGTTCCCCATAAACGTCGGTCTTGTCACAATGCTTGGATGTCTCGTCTATTCCATCTATGTGCCACTTTCGTGGTACTGGATCATAGGGGTCCCACTGGCGGCAAACTGCATTCTGGGCATTCTCAACTGGGTGGTCTACAGCAAGAAACTCTTATTGGGGATTTACCTGACGGTCTTCCACAATCTCGTTCTTTGGGTCTTCACGATTGCTGCCGTTGTGCTTCTGATCGCCAACGGAGCCTACGGAAGAGCGGTACTTGCTTTTCTTCTTAACCTCTTTCTTGTCGACTTCATCCAGCCACACATGATAATCTATTCAATCCTGTCCCGAAAATACGGGGGGATGCATCCGAAATACGTTTTCTTCAAGCGAATATATCAATATGAATTCCCATTTGAGAAAGACATGAAGGAAGAGATCACCGAGTCGCCGGCAGCACTCAAAATCTTCAAGAGGGATCTTCGAACCAACCACCAGAAACTTCTTAAGGAGTCTTACGCAGACAAGGGCTTTCTAAAGAAGTAGTAGGCATTCGAGGAACTCAGGAACAAGATTGCGCACTGTGATCTATTTACTGCCGCCGAAGAGTTAGGGGTCAGCATGAAATCATTGACATTGGTGGCGTCGAAGGAAAGATAGGGTGATAGGTCGATCGCCGCGAATTACGGAACCGGATGTTGCGAATCCTCTGTGGAACCGACTTTTGGTTATTCAACCCTTTCCGGGTTGGGTGAATATCGTTCGTGCTTCTTGACCACAGGTTTCACCTGTGGCTAATCAGGTTCATCCCCTGACGGGGATGAGTTCACAGGTTCTATTTGTGGGTGATCATGCTCATGCCCTGACGGGGATGGGAAACAACGATCTGTATTGACTGACCAACTACACATAGCGAGATCACCATTACTCGGACGTGTGTGAATGTTACCGCGGTCCAGTCCCAGCGTGATCACCTGCTACGCGTCCCCGGAGGGGACAAATCTGATTAGCCGCAGGCGCGAGCCTGCGGGATCGAATCGTGACACCAGAACCAACGACGCACGGGAACACCCCAGCAGACGTTGCACCTTTTGCAGTTGGCTGGTTTGTTGAATACCCCGCAGGCTGGTGACAATGGGATTGAAGAAGTACAACAGTATCAATGCCGCATACTGGTCGTAGTGCAGAATCCGGTTGCCGGATCGATCTCGAGCACAGCCGGAATCGTGGATGGGTCGGAGTACCGGCAGAAGCAATTTGAAGTGCTTGAAGCCCTGAAGGTCTTTCTCTTGAATTTCGGGGTTCTTGTGTCGTGACATACTGAATACAGTATGACACAGAAAAACGCATCGCGCAAATCAAGTGGGGCGCGAAGATGTGCATTGACGCTGAATCTCAAACCCCCAAGCATCCCTCGTACCGAACAGGATTGGGCAGAGGTCCTTTTTGCCTTTCGCGAGAGCACATACGAAATTCTCTATCCCAGACAGCGTAACTTGTAGAAAGGCAAATTCTTCAACAGCCTCACGGTTCGCATTACGCAGGCTATTGAGGTCAATCTCCGGGAGGAAGGCTACTGTCTCACCTGACGGGAGGCGAGCCAATAGAACCTCGCAGAGTCGATCCCGCAGAAACAGCCGACGCTGACAAGTGGGATCCCTTAGGAGTAGATGCTGACGAGCCGGCGCTCATGACGATATTCTGAACCCTGTTGAATTCGCCGTTGACTCGCTCGCCTATGAATGTTACGCCCATGATGCACGGCATGATCAGTAATCCGGCAAGCAATGCATACTCCACCATCGTCCCGCCTTTTTCACTTTTCCACATTGATTTCAGAAAGTTCATCATAACCCTCTCTCCTCATCACGATCTTACCCCAGGCTTTTCATGAAGGATGATTTCTCCAGGACGATCCTCAGTTTGTTCAGAGCCGAAAAAGATGCTCTCGCAACAGCCCGGTCAATATCATTTACAATCAGGCACTCCCGGGGATCTGGGGCGAACACTTTTTCCCGCTGGATTCCATGATCCTTGAATCATCATATTAAATTATAAACAAGCATTCCTGGAAATCAAAAGAAAAGCCGTTTGAATAAGAATTATTAGAGCGGTCTAATCTTATCCGCTACGTTTGGATGACAATTTTGAAGGGGCCGCCCTGATCTGCCCCCAACTTATGTCCTCATCGTTATGAGACTTGGAGTCATTCCATTTCGAGGATTCGTTTGGCGGTCGCTTGGGCCTGATCGGGGTGGCCTGCCAACAGATCACGGAGTTGGATGGCGGTGTGCTGGAAATTTTCCGGCGAACGGGATTCGCGTTTTTTGATTCTGTCGGCCACGGCCCTGATCTGTTGTTCATGGTACTGCTGATAGTGGTTGGGTTTGGTAGAACTGCACCCCACGACCCATCCCGCCAACAGAATTCCGATTAGCCAGATTGTGATTGTGTTTTTCATCACCGACATTATCCCATCGATGAACCGAAATTCAAAACGATTTCTGCCTGAAAGGCAGAACTTCATGAAACTCAACCCAGTTGGGCAATTTGCTCCCGGATCACGTTCTCGAATCCGCCCTTAATCACGAGTTCCTGAGCGACTTCACCTAGTGCAGAGAACGGGTATGCCCTGCGGTTGCACTCGATGACCGAACGCGAGAAATCCACTTTGGTCTTCCACCCGCTGCGGATCGTCGGCGATTTGTCAGAGGCCAACGCTTTGCGCAAATCGTCCACGAGTTCGGGGCATTCGATGCAGATGTAGCCGTTGTTGAAGGCATTGCGTTTGTAGGTTTCACTGAACGAACCGGCGATCACCATTTGTAGTCCCCGGAATTTCAGGGCGGTAGCGGCTTGTTCTCGCGATGATCCGGTGCCGAAGTTGTAGCCGCCGACGAGAATGTCGCCCTGCCTGGCGATTTCCTGAAACTTCGGATCGTAGTTCAGCATGGCGACTTGGCCCATCTCGTCGGGCGGAAGTTGTTTGTAGGTATAGTCCTTGCCGTAGATACCGTCGGTGTTGAGATTGTCCTTCGGAATCCAAAGCAGTTCGCCCTCCACGGCGGCGGGGAATCCGGGAAGAATTTTGACGGTTGCGGCAGGGCGGGGCGGTTGGGGTTGAGTCGAAATGCGAGCGCCTTTTTCCAGAAGAACGCGCGGACTTAAGCTTGCGGCTCCTTGAATGACGGATGGACCGGTGATTTTACCGGCGACAGCGGAGGCGGCGACGACGGCGGGACTGGCGAGGTAGCACTGGGCGCCGGGGTCACCCATTCGGCCTTTGAAGTTGCGATTCGTGGCGCTGATGCCGACTTCGTTGGCTCTTAACACTCCGTCGCCCAAACCAATGCAGGGCCCACAACCCGGCGGAAGCGCCACAGCTCCTGCATCAAGCAGCATTTGCCAGTAACCGAGTCGGCAGGCTTCGGTTTCAACTTCGCTGGAGGCGGCGGCAATGTAGAGCGTCACACCGGAAGCCACTTTTTTCCCTTTGATGACTTCGGCGGCGGAGGCGAAATCCTGTAATCGGCCATTGACGCAACTGAGGAGGTAGGCGCGGTGAATCCTGATATTCTTCTGCTCAATTTCCGGCAGCGAGGTCATGGTTTTCACGTCGTTGGGACCGGAAACGAACGGAGTCACAGCTGAAAGGTCGAGTTCGATCACTTTGGAGTAGTAGGCGTCGGGGTCCGCCTTGGGCAATTCGGATTCAATGCGTTTGATTTTCTCAATCGTGAGGCGTGGATTCTTGTCGCCGCGTTTTTTCATGACTTCCTCGCGGGCAAGCAGAAACCGGCGAGTCTCATCGTCGTATGGGAACACGCCCGCCAAAGCGCCCCATTCGGTGCTCATGTTCGAGATGGTCATGCGTTCTTCGATGCTCAGGGCCGCGACGCCGGGACCGGTGAACTCCAGCGCCGCATTGAGCACTTCGTCTTTGTTGAACACGCCGCACAAAGCAATGATCACGTCCTTTCCACTGACGCCGGTTGGCAGTTGACCGGTCAGATTCACACGAACGATCGGCGGAACCTGCCACCAGGTTTTTCCGGTGGCCCAGAGGGCGGCGGCGTCGGTGCGAACGACCGGTGTGCCGAGCGCTCCGAGGGCACCGTAGATGTTCGAGTGCGAATCAGAGGCAACGACGAACATACCGGGAAGGGCGAATCCCTCTTCGAGCATGACCTGGTGGCCGATGCCCCGTCCGACCGGGAAAAACGCCACGCCATGCTGCTGGGCGAATTTTTCGATTTTGGCATAGGTCGCCAGGTTTTCCGAGGTCGTGTTCTGGATGTCGTGGTCGAGGCAGAACACGGGTTGGTTCGGATCAAAGAGTTTCTTGGCGCCCATGCTGGTGAATTTCGGAATCACCGCCGCCGTGTTGTCGTGCGTCATGACATGTGCCGGTTGAACGGAGAGAAAATTCCCCGATCTTACCGTGTGATTTTTTTCCAGCCCGACGGCGAACCGCTGTGCGATTTTTTCGATCAGTGTTTGTCCCAAAGGAGAATCTCCGTT
>CAIVHJ010000381.1 GCA_903905665.1 uncultured Phycisphaerales bacterium | reverse complement strand
ACCCTCCCCCAACCCCTCCCTGGAAGGGAGGGGGGTTAATTAGGCGCTCCCTGACGCCCACCAATGGGTTGGCAGTCGCGTCTCTGATTTTGTCAGGCGTTTTATGTGACTTTGCTGCCGGGGGCGATATCGGCATCGGTGGTCAGAATGATGACTTTGGATTTGTCGTCGCTGGAGGCGGCGAGGAGCATTCCCTGACTGATTTGACCGCGCATGGTTCTAGGCGCCAGATTGACCACGACGACGATGTTTTTGCCGAGGAGTTGCTCGCGCGTGTAGTAACCGCGCAGTCCGGCGCAGAGTTGCCGCTGTTCGGTCCCCAGATCAATTTTAAGCAGCCAGAGTTTGTCGGCATTGGGATGTTCGGTGACGTCGAGAACCTTGGCGACGCGAAGGTCGAGTTTGAGGAAATCATCGAACGCAACGAAGTTTGGAGTTTCCGAAGGAACAGCTCCACCGGGTGAAGCGGGTAATGACGACATGAGGCAGCCCTTTCCAATAATGTGACACACACGGAGTTCGCGCACATCGAATCCTGCGGCGAATGACGCATCGCATCCTGATCGTTTCGCGGGAATTTGTCAACCTTGACCCCCCGTTGGAATTGAGCGACACTGGCTCGCAATGGATGTGCATCCCCTTGTGCTGGAACCGATTTACAAGCCTCGATTGTGGGGCGGTCGGCGGTTGCACACCTTGTTCGGGCGTTCTGTTCCCTCGGATCAACCGATCGGCGAATCATGGGAAGTAGCGGACCTGCCGAACGAGCAATCCATTGTCACTGCCGGTCCTTCACGGGGTCAGACGCTTCATGAATTGGTGAAGAGGTGGGATACAAGCCTGATCGGCGACGCATCGCTTTGCGAAGGAGCGTTTCCGCTGTTGATCAAATACCTTGACGCCGCCCAACCGCTCAGCGTTCAGGTTCATCCTGACGAAGCGACGGCGCGGAAAATGGGAGGTAGTGTTCGCTCTAAACACGAAGCCTGGTACGTGATCGATGCCGCGCCGAATGCAGTCCTATACAAGGGACTCCGGTCGGGTGTCACCCAAGAGCAGTTCACATCCGCGATGGTAAGGGGATGTCCAGACGAAGTGCTTTTGCGCATTCCCGCCCGTGTGGGAGAAGTTCATGAGATTCAGGCAGGAACGGTCCATGCGCTGGGTGCGGGAGTGATGGTCGCAGAGGTTCAAACCCCGAGCGACACGACGTTTCGACTGTTCGACTGGAACCGGATTGATTCACACACCGGTCGGCCGCGCGAGATGCATCTCGAACAGGCGCTACGTTCGATTCATTTTGAACCTGTGGCGAAATCCATGATGAAGCAAAAGTCTGCAGTCGCAACGGCGTGGGGTTCGACTCCGAAGGTACAGGTGGAGTGTCTCGGGGTGACCGAGGACTTTGTCATCGACCGAGTTATTTTGAACGATGGTGTGGATTTTTCGATGGCGTTGGGTGAATTGGTGATTTGGATGACGCTCTCGGGACTGGGGCGATTGCTGCATCCTGTCAGTGGTTTGGAGATTAACGTTCGTCGATGGGATACGGTGGTTTTTCCGGCTGCCGTGACAGCGTGTCGATGGATTTCGGAAGGTCCGATGGAAGCGCTGGTGGTGACACTACCGCACCATAGGCATTGATGATGATGAGGTTGTGATGAATCGAAAACCAGAGCGAATTCAAAAGGTGCTCGCGGCAGCAGGATATGGTTCGAGGCGTGCGTGCGAGGCAATGGCGATTGAAGGGCGCGTGAGCGTCAACGGCGAGATCGTGGACGAGTTGCCGGTTCTGGTCGATCCCCGCGTCGATGACATCCGGGTGGACGGGTATCGCATTCATCGGGAACCAATGGTGTATTATCTGCTTCACAAACCCCAGGGAGTTTTGTGCACCAACAATGATCCCGGTGATCGCCGCAAGACGATGGATTTGCTGAAGGGCGTAAAAGAGCGGGTTTATCCGGTAGGTCGGCTGGACAAGGATTCGACGGGATTGGTTTTGATGACGAATGATGGGGAGTTGGCGGAGCGATTGGCGCATCCGCGCTACGGTGTCGAGAAGACGTATTCGGCGACGGTTCGTGGTGCGATCAGCGGGGAAGAACTGGAAAAGATTCGCAAGGGGGTGTGGCTCAGCGAGGGCAAAGCGCAGCGGGTGAAGATTCGGGTAGTCTATTCGGATCGGGAAGGATGCCAGTTGGAGATTCGGCTGCGCGAGGGGCGCAATCGTCAGGTACGACAAATTCTGTCACTTCTGGGGCAGAAGGTTCACCGACTCAAGCGCGTTCGCATAGGTCCGCTTTCGCTCCGGGGGCTGGGTCCGGGGCAGTATCGGAAGCTGACCTCCACGGAAGTCGCGGATTTGCGAGCGGCGGTGATTTCCGAATCATGAGCGTGCGGGAGGTGCGCAGATGTACACAGCAATCCGAACTCGGATTTGGGCGATGTGCATTGGCTGCATTGTCGTTGGTGGGGGTGGATGCAGTTCGGAAGCACCTCTGGCAGGGAGCAGTACCGGTGCCGGAGCCGTGTTTATTCTGGGTGTCGAACGGCTTCGCGCTCCCGAAGTGTCGTCGGTGGATGTTTATGTTCCCGTTTTTTGGTTTGACCCGGATTCGTCGGACGATCGCGCGGATCGTACGGCTGGTTTTTATATGACGGTGGCGGTTTCGGATGGCGCGGCGGTTCGGATGCGGTTGTATGATCAGCAGGACCAGCAAATTACCCAATTGTCGGCCTTGAGCGATCCCGTACCAGCCGATCCATTGCAGGAAGATGGGACGTGGAAATTATCTTCCGGTGCGATGGAGGCATTAAGTCGGTCCGAGGGAATATTCTGGGAAATCAGCGGCGGGGCGTCGGGATTGGAACATCGATTTGCCGTGGCGATTCCCGAAACGGGACTGGGATCGTTTATGACGCTGGAGGTGTATGCGGCGGAGGCGCCCGACGGAGCCGCGATCGGGGCGGATCGCGTGGAGCTGGTTCGGGACTTTTTCTATATGGCGGCGGTTGGGGATTCGGTGATGTGGGGTAACGGATTGACTCACCGCGACAAGTTTACCACGCGAGTGGCTGAGCAGATTGAGCAGGAGACAGGTCGGAAAGTAATTTTGCAGAATTATTCGATTTCCGGCGCGAGCCTTTTGCCACCGGAAACGGGCGGTGGTTACTGCGTGGGTCTGTGTTCCGGGGAGGTTCCCAAGGCTTACACGTCGGTGACCGAGCAGCTGGCGCTGGTGCAGCGACCGGAACTGCTCGAACTGATCTTGCTGGATGGTTGCGCCAACGACGTCGGATTGGGCAAGATTTTGTCGGGGGACACGACGGCGGAAGACCTGGAGACGCTCACGCGACAATCCTGCCATGATGTGATGTTTGACGTGTTGCAGGAAGTTGAGGGTTTGGCAAACCATGCGAAAATCGTTGTGAACGGCTACTATCCGTTTTTCAGCGAGCAATCCGATCTGACCACTTTGGAACAATGGCTGAATATTTTGAGCGGACAGCCGCCATCGGATCAATCGGGTGGTGTTTCAGGCGGTGGAGGGCAGGATAGCACGCTTTCAAAGACGCTGGAGCAATTGATCACGAATTCATCGATTTTTTATGAGGTTTCAAGTCAAAGCCTTGAGCAGGCGGTTGCGGATGTCAATGCCGAAACTTCGCCGCCCCGAGCGGCGTATGCTGATGCAGGGTACGAACCCGCCAATACGGCGTTTGCACCCGACTCATGGATTTGGGGTTTGACGGAAAAGGATGTTCTTCCCGGCGGGCTGGACCTGGGATACGATTTGACGCTTTTCCCGGAGGATCCGCTGCTGGATTATCGCGCCGCACTGTGCACCGATGAAGGGGTTCAACAGGATTTGCTGACGTGCCTCTATGCCTCAGTCTTGCACCCGAATCCTGCCGGCGCCGATGCATACACCCGTGCGATTATTGCACAATTGCGGAAACTGGGGATTCTACCGGCCAAGTGAAGATAGACCAATTTGAGGGGACGCAGATGGCCCGGCGAGCAATCGGTTTTTCCTTAGGCGCCATTGTGTGCGGTTGGTGTGCAGCAGCGACGCCCCCGGATGCCGATTTTGAGAACAAACTTCAGGAGATGCGCGCGAAGGTGGGGGCAGGGTTTCGGGTCGCAATGGAAAAACCGTTTGTCGTCGTGAGCGATCAGTCGGCGGAGGATTTTGAACGGACGCGTACGGGGACGATTCGATGGGCCGTTCGGATGCTCAAGAAGGATTTTTTCGACAAGGATCCCGAACGGGTGATGGTGATCTACCTGTTTGATGGCGACGATTCGTACCGGGGGAACGTCAAGAAATTTTTTGATCAAACCCCCACGACCCCCTACGGATATTACAGCCGCGAACACGATGCCCTGGTGATGAACATTGCGACGGGCGGGGGCACGCTGGTGCATGAGATGGTTCATCCGTTGATGGAGGCGAATTTTCCGCGATGTCCGGCGTGGTTCAACGAGGGGATGGGTTCGCTATTTGAAGCCTGTCGGGAGCAGGAAGGACATCCGGCGGGATTGATCAACTGGCGATTGCCGGTGCTGAAGAACGGAATTCGCGACGGGCATTTCGTACCGCTTCGCCGATTGCTGTCCACCACGTCGGAAGAGTTTTATACCGATCCGCACGGTATGCATTATGCCGAATCGCGGTATTTGTGCTATTACCTTCAGGAGCAGGGAAAACTTCGAGAATTTTATCGGCGATTCGCAGCCGACACAGAGAAGGATCCGTGCGGAATCTCCACGTTGTGCGACGTACTCGGTGTGGGACAGATCGAGGAAGTGGAAAAACCGTTTCTGGCGTTTATCGAGAATCTTCACGAAGAACATTGACGGATTAGCGAAACATTTTCGAGGTGGCGGCGACGTTGACCAGACGAGATCATCTGGTTTCGGTTTCGAGGAGTTGATTCAGGCGTTTGATGGCTTCGGTTTCGATTTGTCGAACGCGTTCGCGGGTCAATCCGACCTTCGAGCCGATGTCTTTCAGCGTCATGGGCTCCTTATCGTCCAGCCCGAATCGCATGCGAAGAATTCTTGCTTCGCGGGCGTCGATCTGATCCAGAAATTTCTTGAGGAGCGCCTCCTCCGCCGCCGTGAAGACGGCATCCTCCGGTTTGGGATTGCGAGTGTCGGCCAGCATCTCTGCCAGCGGAAGACCTTCTCCTTGCTCACTGGATTGAGTCGGAGACGCGAAGGCTTTGACCGCGCGTTTGATGATTCGAACTTTGCGCTCGGGTAAATCCATCTCCCGCGCCAGTTCCCGAAGATCGGGATTACGCCCTTCCCGTTCGATGAAAGACTCGTGGGCCTGTTTGAACCGCGCGATCATGTCCACCATATAGGCGGGGATGTGGATCGGTTGAACGGCATTGATGAGCGCCCGTTTGATCGCCTGCTTGATCCACCACGACGCATACGTGCTGAACCGTGTCCCCTGCGTCGGATCAAATCCCTCGACCGCGCGCAACAATCCCAGATTGCCTTCTTCGACGAGGTCGTTGAGGGGCATGCCTCGCTTGGTATAGTTTTTGGCGATGTTGACGACAAGACGCAGGTTCGAGCGGATCATGCGATCGCGGGCGTGTTGCGCTTTGGTTTCGAAGTTTTCTTTTTCGGCGAGGGTGATCGTGCGCTCGCGAAAAAGGCGATTCGTCTCGATCGAATGCTGGATGATTTCGCCCAGTTCTTTTTCTTCGTCGGGAGAAAGCAGAGGGGCTTCGTTGATCTGCTTCAGATATAGTTGCAGCCCGGATTCCACGGAAGATATCCGATCAAAGTAGAAACCATCGGTCGAGAGGGTAGTCGGGAAACACCATCCCCGTCCCCATCGTCATTCATCGCCCAAAGCCCGATCCCACATGAGCGCCAAAAAGCCCAGAGGGCATCATATCGCATTATAGATCGCTCAATCCGACACGATTCAGGTCGTTTCCGGGTTATCGGAGTCTCCCGAATTCGTCGGTTCGACGGGGGACTCTCCTTTGGTCTCGGATTCGCCGTCCGTCGAAGCACTCGCCGCTATCGGCGGGACGTCGGGTTTTTGATCTTTCGGGCGACTGAGCAAATCGCGGTTGATGATATCGGTGCCCAAATCCACCGAACCCATGAGTCCGCCCCGGCGTTCCTTTCTGCCTTTCGCGTCTTCGGGGGATTCCTCGGCGGCCCATTCGGCTCGCTTTTTGCTGAGACCGATTTTTCGCTCGATCGGATCCACACGCAAAATTTTGACCTGAATCTTATCACCGACCTTAACCGCATCGTGAACGTCCTCGATTTTCTCGTCCGACAATTCGCTGACGTGAAGCAATCCCTCAAGGTCCTTCTCCAGTTCGACAAACACGCCGAAATTGGTGATCTTAGTGACGACGCCCTCGACGATCTGTCCGGGAATGTAATGATCGGGAACCGCGCGGTCCCACGGGTCTTCGGTCAGTTGCTTGAGCCCCAGCGCGATCCGCTGCTTGTCTTCCTCAACCTTGAGCACGACGCATTCGATCTCCTCGCCCTTCTTGAGCATTTCGGACGGATGCGAAATTTTCTTGGTCCAACTCAGATCAGAAACGTGCAAAAGTCCGTCGATGCCCTCCTCGATTTCCACGAACGCGCCGTAATTGGTCAGGTTGCGGACTTTCCCTTTGACTCGCGTGAACGCGGGATATTTGGCCGCCACCAGCGTCCATGGATTCGTTTCGCACTGCTTCATGCCCAGACTGATTTCTTTTTTCTCCTTGTTGATCTCCAGCACGACGACTTCAACCGAATCACCGGCGCTGACCATCTCGGACGGATGATTGATCCGCCGCGTCCAGCTCATCTCGCTGATGTGAACCAACCCCTCCACCCCCGGTTCGAGTTTCACAAACGCGCCGTAATTGGTAATGTTGACCACCTCGCCCTTGATGTGTGCGCCGATCGGATATTTTTCTTCGACGCGCAACCACGGGTCTTCCTGCCGCTGCTTGAGTCCCAGTGCAATTTTTTCCTTCTCGCGGTCCACGCTCAGGATGCTGACTTCAAGTTCCTGATCGATTTTGAGAATTTCGGACGGATGATGAACGCGATCCCAGCTGATGTCGGTGATGTGAAGCAATCCGTCGATGCCGCCCAGATCAACAAACGCGCCGAAATCGGCGATGTTTTTGACGATGCCTTTTCGGGTCTGGCCTGGTTCGAGTTCCAGCAAAAGGGTTTCTCTTGCGAGTTGCCGCCGTTCCTCGATCAGGCGTCGGCGGGAAACGACGATGTTGCGTCGTTCGGTGTCGATTTTGAGGATTTTGGCTTCGACTTCGCGGCCGATGAATTCGGCGATGTCGCCCGGCCGTCGGACGTCCACCTGAGAAGCAGGCAAAAACACCGGAACCCCGATGTCCATCAGCAATCCGCCTTTGATTTTCCGCATGACTTTGCCTTTGACGACGTCTCCTTCGTTGGCGGTTGAAACGATCCGTTGCCAGTTCAACATGCGATCGGCTTTGCGCTTGCTCAACTGCACGAGTCCGCTGTCCGACTCCACGGCGTCGAGCCAAACGTCAATCTCCTGTCCCAGAACAATGTCGCTGGGATTGTCCCACTCGTCGGAGGGCAAAAGTCCTTCGCTCTTAAGCCCCACGTCAATGACCACGTCATCCCCGCTGCGGCTGACGATCTTCCCTTTGAGCAATGTTCCGGCGGTGATCTCGTTCATCGCTCCTTCAATGCGATCCGCGACGGCTTGAGATCCCTGAGCCTGACTCAGGATGTTTTGGAGTTCGGCTTCCACCGCCTCAGGAGTGATGTCGTATTCTTCGAGCAGATGATAATTGACCATGTTGTACCAATTTCCTTGTTCTGCGGTGCAGTTCTCGTCTCGCCCATCGTGTGTTCATCACACTGCGGAGTTTGATTCTGCAGAAATGCACGCATCGGATTGGGCTGACCTTCCAGCCGACACAAGAACTCCGCGCGCCTCAAGGGCACGCCATGCAATTCTTCAATTTCGTCAATGTGCAAAGAATTGGGAAGGGAATTCCGAACCGACTGAAACTCGATCGCCGCAAACCCGAAATCCACACGACGGATCAGGCCCGAACACTCGCCCGGACACCACTGTCCATCGAACGACGCCACTATATCACGAGGGGTCCAAATTGACAAGAAACAGCGTCCGAAGTGCGAGAGGCACCACTCGAATCCGAACGCGGAGAGATTGCCTTATATGTCCGCTTCCTCGGTGTGGGATTCAACCAGCGTCTTCTCGAAAATGACAAGGTTGTCTTGTCCGTCGGGGTCCCAGCGAATACCGACGATGTTGTAATTGCTGGTGATCGCCAGATGGAGCATCGCCCTGTGTCGGCTGTAGCACTCAAAACGCATCCGCACATATCCGTGTTCGATCGCCCAGCCTTCCAGCGCTTCCGTCAGTTGGCTGGCAACCCCCAATCGTCGCGCATCGGGCAAAACACCCGTAAGCCATGCATAAAACGTGGACGGCTTCAATTCAAATCCCGTGGCGAATCCCACCGGTCTGCGATCGAGGTGTGCCACCAGCATGACGACGTTCAACCGTCCGCTGAAACGACGCTGAAAAAACGCTACCGTCTTGGGCGGGCGATATACCGCGTTGTACAACTCGGTGATCAACGTCACTTCTTCCGGGCCGACGACTTCAATTTTGGAATTCGCCATCAGCAAATTCTCCCCGATTGTTCCGATTCCACCGTCATTCAGTGGAAAGTTCACCATCTTATTATACGGTTCCCCAATGGGTTGAATAGCACCCCGGACGTGACGGAGTAAGACAGACCGGATAAAGTATAGCGACGAAATTTATTTCGGAGATGCTCTGTGAATCGTGCACCTGGATTTTATCGTCGCTGGACGATCTGGACATTGCTGGTCGGGGCGGTCTATCGATTGATGCTGATCGGCCGGTTTGACCCGATTCCTGATGAAGCGTGTTACTGGGACTGGTCGCGTCATCTCGATTGGGGCTATGTCGATCATCCCCCGCTGATAGCCTACGTTTTTGCGCTCATGACGCGCTGGCTGGGGGATGCCCCGTGGACTTGGCGGCTGGCGGCCGTCGGATTGTCGGTGGCGGTGGGGTGGTTGCTGTTTTGCACCGGTCGAAAGTTGTTTGGCGAGCGTGTCGGGTTCTGGGCGGCTTTGTTGCACACGGTTCATCCGCTTTTTTCGGTGGCGGCGGGGTGCATTCTGCTGCCGGAGACGCTGCTGTTGTTCTGGATGAGTCTGGCGCTATACTTTGCGGCTCGAATCGTGGTCGATCATCGCGTCGGATGGTTTTATCTGGTGGGTACGGCGTTGGGTGGCGCCATGTTGTCGAAGTACCCCGGAGTGATGATTGTCGTTGCGATGGTGTTGATGGCGCTGCTGTCCTCGCGCTGCCGGGTGTGGTTCAAGCGTCCTGAACCTTATGCGATGGTTTTGATCGGACTGGGAATGTTTGCACCGGTATTGTGGTGGAACTTCCGACACGATTGGATGGGACTGGGTTTTGTGCAAAGTCGCACCGCGTTGGATGGAGAAGTGATTCAGCCCGGTCTGGGATTGTTGTGGAAATGTCTTGTGGGTCAGATGGGTTACCATTCTCCGTTGTTGTGGCTGGTGATGGTGTGGGGGGTTGTTGTCGCCGGGGTACGTTCGTGGCGCGATCGTGACGACCGATGGCTGCTGCTGTTGTGTTTCAGTGCTCCGACGTTGCTGCTGTTCGTCGTAGTGGCATCATTTCGCCAGACGCTTCCGCACTGGCCGTCATCAGCCTATACCGCGGCATTGGTGGCCGGCGCCGCATGGATCGCCGGGAATGACCGCATCGGGTCGATCTGGAAAAAACTGATGGTCACCGGCGCTCTCGGGATCGCCGCCGTTCAGAGCCTATTGCTGCCGATACTTCTCATGTATCCCATTCAATCCATGGCCTATCCTCGTCTCGAACGATACATCAGTCTTCCCGAAACCATCGAACCCATGGCGCAGGTATGCGGTTGGAATCAGGAGTTTCGCACTGTCGTGAGCGATTGGTGCCAACGGGTCGCCGCTTCGTCCGGCTCCACGCCCGTCGTCATGACGTATCATCATGTGCTCGCCGGAACGCTCGCCTACTCGCTGCGCGGCGTGTGCGAAGTGGCGAGTGTGGATGCCCAGTCTCATCAGTATGACCTGTGGTGGCACGACCGCCTGTCCGAACTGCGCCAAAAACCCATTCTCTTCGTGACCACGGATGCCTTTCCCATGTTCCACAATCGACCGGGGCAACCCGCAGATTTTTATCGCTTTGACCACTGCACCGCCCTGCCGGATTTGGAGATCGTTCGACACGGATATCGTGTCAATCGCATTTATATATGGGAATGCAACGGTTATCACGGCCCGGCGGATTAACCGTGTGTCGCAAATATACAGTAGCGAATTGAGCGGACCTTCATGTGGAACCGACTGGGACAATTGATCGCCCGATACCCCTGGCTTTGGATCACGGCGTGGTTGATGCTGGCCGTGATGGTCAGCTTGTTTCGGCCCGACCCCGTCCTTCTCCAACGCAGTGAACCCGCAAGTTTGCTCCCCCCCGATGCTCCATGGAATCAGGCGATGCGAGCCTTCTCCGACACGTTTCCAGAGCAAACCTCCCAAAGCCAAGTCGTACTGGTCTTTTATCGCAGGGATGGACTTACCCCCGACGACCGTCGCACCATTCAAAAAATTGCACTGGAACTCCAACAAGTCGGCCGCCATGAACCCGAACCGTGGCGCGTCCTCTCCAGCGCGACGAACCCGTTATTGTCCGCCCGTCTCGATAGTTCCGACGGCCGGTCCACGCTGGTCACGGTTTTGCTCGACCTGAATTACATCACCCTGCGCGCTACACAGGCGGTCGAACGCATTGAGCAACTCACCCAAAATCGCATCCACGACGGACTGACGATGGAAATCACCGGTTCGGCAGCCATCGGCAAACAACACAACATCCGTTCGGAGCAAGCACTCCAGCGAACCACAAAGATCACGATTCTCGCCGTCCTCCTCATTTTGATCCTGGTCTATCGTTCTCCGCTCGGCGCGCTGGTACCGCTGTTGTCCATCGGACTAAGCGTCTATATCGCCTTTCGGGTTCTGGATATTCTGGCCATGGCCGGCCTAGCCATCTCCAATATCGAACGAACGTTCACTGTCGTACTGCTGTTTGGAGCCGGTACCGACTACGCCTTGTTCTGGATCGCGCGATACCGCGAGGAATTTTCGCAGACGCTCGATCGAGCAACGGCAGTCGGTCGATCGTTGTCGGCAGTCGGACCCGCCATCGCCGCCAGCGCCGCTACCACCATCTTCGGCCTGCTCACGCTGATGTCCGCCGGTCTGGTTCCGTTTCACAATTCCGGGCAGGTTCTGCCGATCGCACTGATGCTCTCGCTACTGGCCGCCATCACGCTGGTTCCTTCACTCGTGGTCGTGATGCGTCGCGCGTTTTTCTGGCCCCGCGATTTACCATCCCTTACGCAGATTAGCCGACACCCTCTATGGCCCCGCGTCGCCAGATTGCTCGTCAGGCATCCCGCCGTTGTTCTCGTCACCGGCCTGGTTGTTCTCGGAATTCCCGCCGCGGCGTCACTCGGAGTCCCGGTTCGCTACGACAGCTTCGGCGAGGTCTTCGAAAACACTTCTGCCGCCAGAGGACTGAAAATTGTTCGCGAACATTTCTCTGAAGCGGAATTATTTTCCACCCGATTGATGATCGTCTGTGACGATCTCCACTCCGACCCGCAACGAGCGGTCGAACTATCGAATCAACTTGCCCAACAAATTGCACCGATCAGCGGCGTCACGGACGTGTGGCATTTGGGCGCCCCGCTGGGTCTCAAGCGAGAGGGACTGCTGACCCGCCTGGCCGGTTCTTTGTTTTCCAGTTCATCCGCCGAGTATTATTTTGCCCCCGGCAAAAACGCGATTGCTATCGAGGTCATGCAACGATATCCTCCGATGAGTCAATCTGCCGTCGGCGTGTTTCACCGCGTCGAACAAACCGTTCGGAACTGGGCCACCGCTCACTTGAAGCAACCGTATCAGTTCTACGCCATCGGTATGACTCCCTATATGTCCAGCCTCCAGATTGTGGCCAATCGGGACCTGCATCGTGTCGTCGGATTTTCCGTCATCGTGATCGGGTTGATCGTTCTGATTATGATCCGCCGCGTTCGACTCTCGATTTTCATGATGCTCGCCACGCTCATCACCTATGGCGCCGCCATCGGACTGACTCATGCCGTGTTCGTCGGCTTGCTCGGCAGCGCCGGAATCGACTACAAAATCAAAATTCTGGTTTTTGTGATCATCGTGGCGATCGGGCAGGACTACAACATTTTTCTGGTCACGCGATTGCTGGAAGAATCCCGGACGCTCCCGATCCGCGAAGCCGTCGAACGATCCATCATCTTGACCGGACCGGTCATCAGTTCCTGCGGTCTGATCATGGCGGCGACGCTCGGCTCGCTCATGGTCACCCCGGTGGAACTCATCCGGCAACTCGGATTCGCGTTCGCCGTCGGAATCCTCCTGGACACCTATCTCGTCCGCCCCCTGCTCGTCCCCGCTTTTTATCTGCTGGGGTATCGATCCTCAAAACGGAGCATTCTTTCATAGAACCTATTCCAATACCCCCCTCCCTTTCAGTTTCGTAGTTTCGTAGGGTGGGCTTGCCCACCAAAATGAATGCAACCAACGGGGGGGCAGACATGATCGCACCGTCTTCTTGCACGCTGTTTTCGTGACTGTGAAAACACAACGCTGCCGCGCTCGTTTACTCATGATTTTGGATGGAGTTTTTCGGTACGTGATCATCACTCTGAACGGTTTTTCTGGAACCCCGTCAACGACAATCCCTGCTGCGACAAAAGAATCGTGACCGCCCCGACGTCGGCGGTGTTGAATACCGCCTGGTTTTTCAGAATTTCCGCCAACTCGTCGGACCACTCCACCCGGCGCTTGTCGCTCGACATCACAATGTATTTCGGACCCACCGCCTCCACAAAACGCCCGGTCATCCGATTCACGCTGCCGTGGTGCGGCACCATCAACACGTCCGCCCGCAAATCCAAACCCGAATCCAGCAACTGCGATTCCGCCGATCGGTCGATGTCCCCCGTAAACAACACGCTGTGACCCGAATACGAAAACCGCACCACCAGCGCCGTGTCGTTGGACGCCGTATTTTCCGGTAAATCCGAAGGAGGCCAAAGCACTTCCAGTCGCACGCCCGATGAACCCTCGAATGATTTAATCCACGTACCATCGTCTCGATTGATTTCCGCAATCGGGATCCCGCGATCCCGGAGATGATCCAGAAAAACTTTGTCCGCCCCGTCCGATCCCGCCAGTCGCCGAAAATGATTCGTCATCACAACCTGTCTGATCGGCACATGATCATCCACGCTCAGCAGACCCGAATAATGGTCAAAATTCGGATGGCTCACGAGCGCGGTATCAATCCGTCGAATATTCAGCGACTGCAACGCCGGCACGACAACGAGTCGCCCAATGTCATAATCCATCTGCGCCCCGGCATCGAAAAGCCACACCGAACCATCGGGCATTTCCAGTATCGACGCATGACCCGCCCCAACCGACAACGTCGTGATCCGAAATTCCTGCGTGACGCTCCGCGGCCAATACGCCGCCCCCACCGTCAACAAAACAACGGCTCCGAGTGCCGCAGGGTACTTCCACGTCAACCAGAGTCCGCGTTCCTGCACACCCGAACAGTCCCCAGCCAAACCTGAATTCGAACCCCTTTGCGAAATCACCCCGCGAAACAACTCCGGCCTCCGCCACATCAAAACCAACACCAAAAAGCCGTAATACAACGCCAACCACCACAACGGCGGCACCGGTACATCAAGGCGGGTCGCCGGCAGCATCGCCAAATGTCGAAGCAACCACACCAAAACACCCGTGGCGCCCTCCAGCAGAAATCCCGTCACGATTGCGCTGCCGGGCCAAATCAACCCCAGCAATAATTTGATCATTCCAAGCACCGTGATCACTGTAATCAGCGGCCACGTGATCAACGTGCACGGCCAACCGTACAAATACAACTGATGAAAGTGATATGCCACGAGCGGCGCCACCACCAGCCAGCACACTGCGCACACGAGGTTGTATGAATGCAGATTGCGAACAAACAAAAACTTCATCTCCGGAACGATCCGACTTCGCACTTCCCCCAGCAATGTATGATCTTCGACCGGTTCAACCGGCAATGTTTTGTTCACCCCGCCCGATGACGACGAACCCGATTCCCGATCCCTCGGTACCGGAGAATTCTTCAGCAAAGAGCGACCAGCCGAACCCAGCGCAAAACGCAGCGGCCAATCCAAAACCGACACCAGCGACACCAAACCCAGCGTCACCACGAACGACAGTTGAAACCCTGCGTCGAATAACTGCATCGGATTCCACAGCAACAGCACGATCACCGCCATCGCCAGATTATTCAACACGCTCACCGGCCGCCGCAAAATAAACGACAGACAGAAAAATCCAGCCATGATCGTCGCCCGCCAAACCGACGAACACGGCTCCACCAAAATGGAAAACACCAGCAACACAACCAGCACCACCACCCCCGTCATCCGCCTCGTCCACTTCAATATCCGCCCCACCATCCAGATGAACATCGCCACCATCCCCACGTTGGCTCCGCTCAGCGCCAAATAGTGCGCCGTCCCCGTCAACCGGAATATCTCCATCAACTTCGTATCCAATTCCGTCCGCTGACCCAGGATCAACGCCGCCAGCAGCGACCGCTCCGCCGGATGGTTCACGTACGTCCGATGCAGCAACAAGGTCCGCGCCTCTTGACGCACCCGACCCAAAAACTGATGCGACCAACCTCCCGGTGCCGGTGACAACTTCTCAACCGCCTCGGGATACAACGCATGCAACTCTGCATAAACGCCCTGATATCGACGAGATTCCGACGCGTTCCACTGCCCCGGATTCTCCGGAAGCGTCGTCCCGTGCAACTCGCCAAAAACCCGAACCCGATCCCCCTCTCGAACATCGTACGTCGCCTCCGACACCGTCACGCGGACCAACCCGCTGAGCACTGTCGCCTCGCGCGGACCATAACCCTTCTCCACCGACAACACCCACGTCGAGCGCGTCGGCCCTCCTTTCCCAAAATACGGATGAGCACTCTTGCTCCGCTGCGGCGTGGCCACGACCTGCCCTTCCAGCGTGGTCAGATACGGCTCGTCGCGAACAAAATGTGCAATGTGATCGGCAGGAAGAAATCGGTAGTTCACGTCGTACAGATACGCCCCGGCTGCCGTGGCGCAAATCAGCACCGCCACCGCACTTACCACACCCCGTCGCCCCCAAAATATGGCCACCCCGCCAGCAGTCAGAAAGGAAATCACCACCACGAGCGTCTGAATGGGATACCGGGCATCGAGGACAATCCCCAGCATCAGACCCACCGCCAACAACACCCACGGCGCCGGCGGATCGGGACGGCGACGCTGCGCCGTTTTGTAACTCAACTCCCAGAGGTAAAATGATTCGTAGGTGGTTGGGGGCATTCTTCAGCCTGAACTTGACCACGAAGGGATCGAATTTCTACCGACGTCATTTTATGGGATCACGAACTCGATGCAAAATCACCCCAAACTGATCATTTTCGATATGGACGGAACCTTGACCGAACCGTTTCTGGACTTCGAGTCCATTCGCACCGAAATTGGCATCGAGGGCACGATTCTCGAAGCCATCGAAAAAATGACTCCCGATGAACAAACCCGTGCCTGGGAAATTCTCCACCGCCATGAAGAAGTCGCCGCCCAACAATCCACCCTTCACGACGGCGCACACGAACTCCTGACATTCCTGCGCGCCCGCCGCATCAAAACCGCCATCGCCACTCGCAATTCCCGCCGATCGACACAAACCGTCCTGACCCGACACAACCTCATCGTGGACTTCATTCACACCCGCGATGACGGCCCCGTCAAACCTTCCCCACAACCCGTCTGGGACATCTGCAAACACTTCAACATCCCCCCCGAATTTGCTTGGGTCGTCGGCGATTATCTGTTCGACCTGCTGAGTGCTCGTTCTGCCGGCGCCACACCCATTTTGATGCTGGGCAACCGACTCCATCACGAAGTCGAATACACGTCCCAAGCCGATCTCGTCATCACCAGCCTGCGCGAACTGACCGACCGTATCGCAGACGACAAATTGATATAATCACTGAAACTATAATAAGATACAAAGCATCTTTCATCCGTATTTTGATTCAATCTTGACAATCACTGATTCTGTGTTATACTGTACTAGATATATAATACAGTAAGTCTGATACGGGCCTCCCCAGCATGTCAATTAACACCAACACTTCGGTGCCTATTTATCAACAGATCGCCGACCACGTTCGCGGCCGGGTGGCGGCGGGAATACACCGCCCCGGTGAAATGTTGCCTTCCATCCGGGCCTTGGCGATCGAACTGGTTGTCAATCCCAATACCGTGCAGCGTGCGTACGACGAGTTGGATTGGGAGGGTTTGGTGGAATTGCGTCGCGGGGTCGGGTTCGTTGTAACCGAACAGGGAGTACGGGTCGCGCGAAATCAACTGGAGCAGGCTGCCCGCGGGTCCTTTTCACAGGGGATTGTTTTGGCGCGTTCTGCGAATATTTCCGAGGAATCCATTCGAGGAATTTTTGATCGTGCGATGAGTGATTCCGGCGTTAGAGAAGGGGGCGGGACATAATGGTTTCGGAAGCACCAGACACAGTGATAGAACTGAAGAACGTCGCCAAAGTTTTTGGCTCCACGACGGCGGTTCGTGATTTGTCCTTCTGTGTTCCCAAAGGAACCGCCTTCGGTCTGATCGGTCCCAACGGCGCCGGAAAGACCACCACGCTGAAAATGATGATGGGCATCCTGCCGTGCACGAACGGTCGCATGAACATTCTGGGTCTGGATGTTTCTTCCCATCCTCAGACGATCAAACAACGACTCGGATATGTGCCGGAGCAAAACTTTATTCACCGTTGGATGCGTGTCGGCGAGGCGATTAATTTCTGTCGATCATTTTATCCGACCTGGAACGAACCGTTGTGCGGCGAGATGCTGAAGCGATTTGATCTGGGGGGCGGCAAAAAAGTCAGGCATCTTTCCAAAGGAATGCTGGCCAAATTATCACTGGTATTGGCGCTGGCCCACGATCCTGAGGTATTGATTCTGGACGAACCGATGGGCGGTTTGGATCCCATCGCACGGGAGGAGTTTCTGGAAGGAGTGATGGCGAATTTGGCGGACCAGCATCGGACGGTGGTATTTTCCAGCCATTTGCTGGGCGATGTTCAACGAATGGTGCAAACGGTGGGAATTATCGACCGGGGGGAACTGCTGACGCTCTCCAGCATGGACAATCTGTTGAAAGAAACCAAACGCATCCGTGGTGTTTTACGCGACGGTTGCCAACCCAAACAACCGCCTGCCCACACCATTTGGCAGCGTGTACAGGGGCGCGAATGGTTGGTAACCGTGGGAAACTTTACGTCCGATCTGCCTTTGCAACTCAAGAGCACCAATCCCGTGCAGGACGTCGAAGTGATCGATCTGACCTTGGAAGACATTTTCAAGGACTACATCAAGGGGCGGAGGGTACAGAGATGAAAGCGTTGCTCTGGAAGGAATATCGCCAAAACCGTTCGGTGTTAATCGCGGGCGTGGTGGCCTTCGTCTTGCCGTTTGTGATTGTGATTTGCGTCGAACTTTATCGCGACCTCTTTTGGTCGACCAACAATTGGGGCCCGCAAGTTTGGCAAGTTTGGCTTGAAAAATGGTTGGTACCCACCATGGGAAGCGGCTGTCTTTCGTTGCTGACATGGGCTTTGTTGGGAGGATATTCGCTGACCGGTGAACGGTATGATCGCTCGGCGGAATTCCTCGCCTATTTGCCGATTTCTCGTCGCACGGCATTGACACACAAAATCATATTCAACGTCGGAACCTGCCTGATCATTTACTTATTGTACCGACTGATTCTGGCTGGAATCGTAGCCGCTTATTACCAGAAATTCTCCGCCGAAGGCAGGCTTCCTGTTCAGCCTAACGAATTGGCCGATATGATCGCGCCGCCGTTGTTGTACATGACCGCCACGGCCCTATTGATGTTCTGTGTCGCCTGGTTGTTCTCTTCCTTTTTGAACAGTCCCGCCATCGACACCTGTATTGGTTTGGCTTCCCCTTTGATTGTCTCCATGGGAGTCTGGTTTTGGGCCTGGGTGGTGGATCCACCTTTTGAGTCCGCGCGGCAAGCCCCTGCCGAAGAATGGTATCTCTATACCTGCCTTATTCTAAGCCCGCTTGCATTTCTGATTGGATCGCTATGCTACGTTCGCCGTACGGAACCATAAATTCATTCTCTTGCCGACTCCTGCATCGGTAATTCAGTGGACGATCTCACAGGCGGCAAACACCCGACTGAGACCAGGCATGACTTTTTCGCCAGTCTGCGATATAACCATCAAACGAAGAATCTATTATTCCCTTCCTTCTCAGAGAGGGACAGGGGAGAGTCAGTCGCGATCTATATCCCAAGACCCTGCATCTTGCGAAAAAGGACACTGCTCATGTCGATCGATCTATTCAACTCCATAGGGTGGATACTCGGGACAATCGGACTGGCGGCCTTCGCCTGCCAAAATCCCGCCGCGGGAATCACCACCGAACGAACGCCCCCCGTGCAGGATGTTTCGCTGGTTCTGGATCGAATGGAACAAGCCGGTGCACAGCTCCGCGACCTCAGCGCCGACGTGGCTTATTCCGTTCTGCAAACCATCAAGATCAACCCCGACGATCCCGACGAAGTTCAGAACTATCAGGGCAACGTCCTTCTGATTAAGTCACCGACCGAATCCGCCTTCATGGTCCACTTTGATGAATGGAACGATGGCATTAACCGGCACAAGAACCAGCAGTGGTATGTTTTCGACGGTCACTGGCTGATCGAAGCCAAGGAACCCGCCAACACCATTGTCAAACGCGAACTTGCCTCACCCGGCGAAAAAAGCGACCCCTTCAAACTCGGCGAAGGACCTGTCCCTCTGCCGCTCGGTGAAAAAAAAGACGAAATCCTAAAACACTTCGACATCGTCCTCGCCCCTCCCGCTCCTGACGATCCCGAATCTACCGACCACCTTCTCTGCACTCCCAAATCCGACAGCCGCCTCGCCGAACGGTATTCCCGCATCGAATTGTTCATCTCCAATAGCGACAAACTGACGGCCTGCGGACTTCCAATTCGGGTGGTCCTGCACGACAAAAAAGAAAACACCCGAAAATCCGCCGTCTTCTCGAATGTCAAGAAAAACTCCGACCTGAAAATGTCCGACTTCCAACTTCCCTCCAAAACAAAATCCTGGCCCATCGAACTCGAACCTCTGAACCCCCCGAAAAAACCATGAATGTCTTCTCCGACTGCGCTTCCGAACCGCGACTGTGAGAGAGCGGGTGGAAGTTCCAAGGACCGAACCTGTGTCGGTTTTTATTTTATTGGATTGGGCAGAAATCTCGCAAGTCTTTTGTTTTCAAGGAGATAGGGCGTGTAAAATTTTTTCAAAAAACATGAGCTGTTTGGGCTTCCTTTTGCGCCTTTATAGATGGATGGGAAATCAATGGGATTTCTCGATCAGTCAGAAAGGTTCCATTTTAGGAGGCACAAGCCATGAAACGCAAAGAAGTATGGTCCATGTTGGGTCTGATGTTCTGGGTTGCGGCTCTGAATCCCCCGCTGGGGGCGCAGGAGAAACTACAAACCGATCCTGTTACCAAAATCTCCCAGCCGGCGATGGATGCATCTGTCGCAGTGATGGAGGCATCAGAGACGCGTCCGGCACCATCAGAGCCCTCTGCGCAAGCAGGGGGTCATGTGGATTTCGGATTGAACCGAGAACCGCGACCGTTAGAGAGCGGAGATTTGACCTCATATCCGCTCCAGTCAGGGGACGTGTCGCCCGAACCGATTGTCGATCTCCTGCCGGAAGTGCAACAGGCGATTGACGACATTCGGGCGCAGTCGCGTGGCAACGTCCTGCTGGTCGAATGCAACGGCGCCTTCGGCTATAGCACGATCCAGAGCGCCATCGACGCCGCTGCTGACGGCGACACAGTCGTCGTTTTGCCGCGCAACTTCGTCGGCATCGACTGCACCGGAGATGCCTATGTCGAAAACGTCGATTTCCTTGGGAAGGCCATCACGGTTCAGAGCGCCGTTCCTGCAGATGACGATATTGTGGCACACACCATCATCGACGGTAACCAAAGCGGCAGTGTGGTTACTTTCCGAAACGCTGAGGGCACCGATTCTGTACTCGACGGTCTCACGTTGATCCATGGTTCCGGGACCGTTCATCCTGTGTACCCATTCCAGGGCCGAATCGGCGGCGGCGTCTTTATCTGGGAAGCCAGTCCGACGATTTCCCGCTGTGTAATTCAGAATAATGTCTCACAAGCGGCGGCAGCGATTTATTCTCGTTCAGGGAGCCCGCTCATCACGACATGCCTGATCCGCGAGAACGAAAACACCTCTCGCAATGTGATCGGTGGCGTGGTTGCCCTCAGCCAGGTCAGTGGTGGACACCCTCGATTCTTCGATAACGTGATTTCGCAAAACATATCGAAAACACCGACCATGTTACTTGTCGGTGGTTATTCAGCCGAAATCCGAAATTGCACAATCACAGATAATCAATCTCAAGGCTTCTCGATTGGAGAATTGGGGTTTGTGGTCATTCTGGGTTGTGGTGAAAGCACAATCGCGGACAGTGTGGTTTGGGGAAATCAGAATCTTTACGATCCGACACCGGATTGGACACCGCAAATCAGTATCAATGTCAGCACTATGGGATGTTCTACTTTGATGGTTCACCATAGTGATATTGAAGGTGGCCAAGAAGGTATTTATGTTCAATGCGGTACTTTGTCCTGGGGTGGTGGCAACATCAATGCCGATCCGTTGTTTGCAGCAGTTGGGTATCATTTGCAACGACATTCCCCATGTGTGAATGCCGGTGATCCGGCGTATGTTCCATCACCGGGCGAAACGGATATTGACGGTGAACCGCGGGTGCATGACGGTCGCGTGGACATGGGTGCCGATGAATGGCAACCCATGCTGATTCCACCAGACGAATTAGACCCGGCGCCGATGTATGCGGGGTCAATTGAACTTCCACCGGGTCATGCGCTTCCATTGCCGTAAGCATGACAGGCCGGCAGGAATGCAACCATAATGGGACAGGAGTCCTATCCCAAAGACTCCTGTCCCACTCTTTTCTCCCACTTTTTTCTTTGCTCCCTTATCTTCCTCTCTACTCTCCTGATGCCACTGGTATTGAGTAGTGCTCTTCTTTCCCGCTGCCCGCTCCCGGCTGTCGGCTACCGGCTTTTTATGATCCCTGACCCCTCGCCCGGTATCCAACGGACTGAATTCGGTAAGCGCGTCTCTCATAATGTCGCTCAACAGAACTGGTTTCGATTGTTATTCCTGATTCCACAATAGGTTATGCGCAAACGGAACGAAACATATATGGATTTCCTCATGGCATACTTCGGTTGACATTAAGCCGCCCAATTCCTACGCTGGTTCATTCAGGCTTTAACTTGGTTTCATCCGCTGGTCCGAAGGCAAATTCCGATCGCCGGCGCGGTCTGAGATCATCGAACATGAAGAAGATTTTTTATTGTGGCATCGATGTCGGTGTCGTCAGCGTTAAACTGGCGATTCTCACGCCTTCCTCTGGCGCGCCGAAATCGCTGAATGGCGACGGTTCTCGCTTGTCTTTCACGTTCCTGAACACAACAGATCACTTGCCGTTCCAGGTCATGGTCGCCCAGCCAAGACGCACTCGCGGAAAACCTCTGAACGTCGTTCGAGAATTCCTGACCGATTTGCAGAATCATTTTGGCCCCGATTGCGAATTTCAACTGGCGGTGACCGGCATGGGGAGCATGCGCGTCAGTGAAATCCTGAAGTGTCCTCGTCTCAACGAGTTTCAGTCAGCCACGCGAGCAATGAATTCTCTCTATCCTGAAGTGAGGACCATCTTTGAGATCGGCGGGGAATCGAGTCGGTACATCCGATTGGAACCCGATCCGGTCAGCAAACGACTCGGCATCATCGACTGCAGTTCAAACGGAGATTGCGCCGCCGGTACCGGTGCGTTTCTCGACCAACAGGCCCATCGACTTAAAATCGCCGTTGAAGAAATCACCCCATTGGTTCAGCAGGCTGAGCGCGCCGCCCAAATCGCCGGACGATGCAGCGTCTTCGCCAAAAGCGACATGGTCCATGCGCAGCAAAAAGGCTATTCACCGGCGGAGGTTTTGAAGGGATTATGCCATGCGGTGGCGATGAACTTCAAATCAGCGGTGGTGAAGGGGCGTCAACCTCAAGTGCCGATTGCCGTTATGGGTGGCGTGTCGGTGAATCAGGCGGTTGTGGCGGAACTTCGGGACGTATTTTGTTTTTCCGGGTCGGAATTGTTCGTACCCGAAGCGTCCCAATCCATTGGGGCAATCGGAGCGGCGATATCGGCAATAGATTCTGCTTCGCCGGATGTTATATCGAAAATCGACAAAAACGCTTGCAAATTGCCTTCAAATGTCGTTTTTCATGCTGATTTAACTACTCCAGACACCGGCAAAACAACGAAGATTGTGGCATATATTGAGCGACTTGATCGAGCATTGGGTGCAGTTTCGGATGATTTTTCCACGTCGCCCCCCTTGGCCATGGAACGAGTGAAGTTGCTTCGTGATTTGGTGGAACCCTATGTGTTCCTGAATGATACGTCCACGGTGGATGCCTATTTGGGGATTGATGTCGGTTCGGTTGGAACCAAGCTCGTTTTGATTGACAAGCAAGGTGAAGTGATCCACTCCATTTTTACGCGAACCATGGGTCGTCCGATTGAGGTAGTCACGCGATGCCTGCTTGAGATGCAAGAGGCAGTCGGCGAGCGAGTTCAGGTTCTTGGCGTGGGGACGACGGGGAGTGGACGCGAATTGATCGGTGAACTCGTGGGTGCGGACAGCATCAACGATGAGATCACAGCCCACAAGACCGGTGCGACGTTCATCGGGGATCGGATGCTGGGTCGTCGGCCGGATACGATTTTTGAGATCGGTGGACAGGACAGCAAATACATCAGTCTTCAGCCCGAAGGGGGTCCTTCGCGCGAGACGATCGTCGTGGATTTCACGATGAACGAAGCGTGTGCGGCGGGAACGGGGAGTTTCCTGGAAGAACAGGCAGAGGAGTTGGGGGTTTCGATCAAGGATGAGTTTTCGCGATTGGCGTTGTCGTCGAAGGCGCCGTTGAAACTCGGAGAGCGATGCACCGTCTTCATGGAGCGAGACGTGAACACGTGCCTGCAGCGCGGCGCGAGGCGAGAAGACATCATCGCGGGACTCGCGTATTCGGTTGCCACGAATTACATCAACCGCGTGGTTCGGGGTCGGCCGATTGGGTCGTGCGTGTTCTTTCAGGGAGGAACCGCCTACAACGATGCGGTGGCGGCGGCGTTCAGCATCTTGTGCGATCGAGAGATTATCGTTCCGCCGCACAACGCGGTATTGGGTGCGATCGGTGCGGCGCTATTGGCGCGGGAAAAAATTACTCGTTCCGAATCGACGACGCGATTTCGCGGGTTTGACATTCGGCGGCTGGATTACACGATGCGGGAGTTCGTCTGCAAAGGATGCAGCAACCATTGCCAAATTCAGGAATTTACGGTCGAAGGCGAGAAGACGTTTTGGGGCGACAAGTGTTCGGACCGCTATCGCAAGCAGGCCAAGACGGATCGCAAACCGGTGATTCCGGATTTACTCGCGTTGCGCGAAGAATTGCTCGATGCCGACGAAGGTCCGGCATTGGTGAATCCGAAAGGTCGGATCGGGATTCCGCAGGCGATGTACATGATCGACCAGTTGCCGCTGTGGCGTCGTTTCTTTTGGGAATGCGGATTTGAAGTGGTACGATCCGGCGAGACGCACCGGGGCATCATTCGGCAGGGACTTGACGCCGTGGTGGCGGAACCGTGTTTTCCGATCATTGTGGCGCATGGGCACGTAGCGGAACTGATTCGTCAGAACGTGGATTTCATCTGGATGCCGAACATCCTGTCGTCCGAAACGAAGATTATGGACCGGGAAAGTTACGTGTGTCCGTGGGGGCAGACGCTGCCGTTTGTCATCCGCCAATCCCCGAAGTTTCGGTCGTGGAGTGGGCGGATATTGTGTCCGACGCTTCGTTTCCGCGATGGGACGGTTGCGATTTTTCGGGCCCTGATGGATGTAGCCGGTCAGTTGGGGGTTTCGCGTCGCGCGGCGAATCGGGCGTGGAAATGCGCGCAAGAGGCGCACCAGCGATTCCGCGAGGAGTATCTTGCGGCGGGTCGTCGAGCGCTGGAGGTGCTGGAACAGACCGGAGAATCCGGGATGGTCCTTGTGGGTCGGCCGTACAACATTCACGATTCCGGCATGAATCTGTCGGTGGGGGTGAAGATTCGCGAGCGATACGGGGTCAACGTGATCCCGATCGACGCGTTACCGGTGGATGAAACGGACGTGAAGGACGTCAACAGCAACATGTACTGGGATTACGGACGCCGGATATTGGCGGCGGCGAAACTGGTAGCGCGGCATCCGCGGTTGCACATCATTTACATTACGAATTTCAAATGCGGTCCGGATTCATTCATCAAGGGGTTTGTGCGCTGGGCGTCGGGCAAGCCGTTTTTGACGCTGCAATTCGACGGGCACTCGAACGACGCCGGAATGATGACCCGATGCGAAGCGTATCTGGACAGCAAGGGGATATTGCGATGGTGGCGCAGGTCAAACATCGAGCGGCCGGAGGAAGCCTTGCCGGTCGAACTCTCTACATCCCGCAAATGGCCCATGCAGGTTCTCGATTGATGGCGGCCGCGTTTCGTTCGATCGGGATCGAGGCGACGGTCACGCCGGATTCGACGGATGAAACGTTGTCTCTCGGCGGGCAGTACAGCAGCGGGGAGGAGTGTCTGCCGCTCAAGATCACACTGGGTGATTTTCTGCGGATCTGTCACCGACCGGATTTCGATCCGCGTCGAACTGCGTTTTTTATGCCTTCCGCTTCCGGTCCCTGTCGATTCGGACAATACGCCGAAGCCCTCAAACAGGTTCTTCGCGAACTCGGACACGCCGACGTTCCGGTGTTTTCTCCATCCAGTGCCGACGGATACGAGGGCATTGGCGAGATGGCCTCGCAGGTCATGCGCCTGGGGTGGATGGGAATTGTGCTGGGTGATCTGGCCGTGAGATTTGTTCTGAAAACTCGGCCTTATGAGCGAACGGCGGGTGATTCGGACGAAGTTTACGCGGAGGCGATAGAAGACTTCCAGCAGATTCTGGAACGTCAGGGAGTGGCCCCGCACGACACGCGTGGAGTGCTCGTGAACGCCGTGACGCGGATGCGGAACCGGTTCCGCGGAATTCCCGCGCGATACACGAAGGATCGTTTATTCGTCGGAGTTGTGGGGGAGATATTCTGCCGCCAAAATGTTTTCAGCAACGACGACCTGATTCGGCGTCTTGAGCAGAAGGGTGGGGAATGCTGGTTGTCGGATATTGCGGAATGGGTTTGGTACACAAATTGGCGTCAGGAACGGGACATTGTTCGGCAGGAGGGGACGTTCAACCTGTCCCGCCTCAAACATCGCATCAAGACGCACGTACAACATCGCGACGAGCAAATCCTGCTGTCGCCGGTGGTGGACGATCTCAGGGGTTACGAAGAACCGGAGAACGTTCTCGAAGTGCTTGACGCGGCCGAGCCGTATCTTCCTCCGACGGGTGCATTGGGTGAAATGGTTCTGAGCATCGGCAAAGCCGTTTATCTTTATGGGAAGGGCGTGGACGGCGTGGTTGACGTCAGTCCGTTTACCTGCATGAACGGGGTGGTTTGCGAGGCGGTGTATCCCGCCGTCAGTTCCGATTGCGACAATCTTCCGATTCGATCCTGTTATTTCGACGGGGTGGACACACACCTCGACCGCGATCAGGAAATCTTTCTGGATTTGGCGAGAGCGTATCGGTCCCGCAAGCGTCCGCGCCGGGTGTATCCCGATTATTTTGAATAGCCGGTATGCACGTCCGCTGAAGATTATTCGATGCCGTACAGTCGGAGTTTGCGGTAGAGTTTCATGCGGCTGATGCCGAGGGATTTGGCGGCGGCGAGTTTGTTGCCGTGGTGGGATTCCAGCACGCGCAAGATGTGATCGCGCTCCAGATCGTCAAGTTTTTCGGACAATCCCTGCGGCGTGGCGACGGCGTTCCCTAATCCCAGATGCAGATCGTGGGCCCGAATCGTATAACCATTGCACAGCGCCGCCGCTCGTTCGATCACGTTGGCCATTTCGCGAATGTTTCCCGGCCAGTCGTAACCCTGCAAGGCCACCAGCGATTCCGGCGACAACCGCTTGGGTTCCCCCGTTCGTCGCCCGTGACGATCCAGCAAATGCTGAATCAGCAGCGGAATGTCGTCGCGGCGCTCCCGCAAAGGAAGCGCCGTCCACGGCAGCACGTTGAGACGATAGTAGAAGTCTTTCCGGAAGATTTTTTGCTGTACCAAATGGGGCAGATCACGCTGAGTCGAAGCGATGATTCTCACGTCCGCCACGCGATCCTTGTAATCTCCGCACCGTCGAAACTGACCGGTCTCGATCGTCCGCGCGAGCGCCGACTGATTCGCAAGCGACAAATCCGCCGCTTCGTCGATGAACAACGTTCCTCCGTCGGTCACTTCCAGCAGCCCCGCTTTGGTTCCGACAGACTGCGTTTCGGCAGTCTGCACATGCCCGAACAGTTCGTCCGCGAGCATCATATCCGAAAGCGACGAACAGTTGATCGCGACAAACGGCCTCGCCGCTCGATCGCTTTGCGCGTGGATTCCCCTGGCGATCAGTTCTTTTCCGGTTCCGCTTTCTCCGGTGATCAAAACCGGCTGGTCGTTCTTGGCGGATTTACAGATGAACTCGTACGTTTCCTGAATATGCCTGCTTGTTCCGACGATTCCAAACCGAATTTGTCCTTCGGCCATCTGATGCCGAACTTCGTTCAAGACCCGCACGGCGCTGTTTTGGTCGTAGGCGCGGTGAATATGGAATTCGAGGTCTTCGATGTCGATGGGCTTTTGAAGATATTCCACGGCGCCGAGTTTGAGTGTGCTGACGGCGGTCTCCACCGATGCCTGCCCTGTCAAAATAATCCACGACGTCGCCGGGGCGCTTTCGATGCGTTTTTGCAGCAAGGCCGCGCCGTCCATGTTCGGCATTTTCAGGTCGCACACCACCACGTCGCAGTGATAGTTGTCGAAAAAAACATCCGCCTCCCGACCGTCGCAGGCCTGTGAAACCGAAAAACCGCGCAACTCCAGCCGCCGCGCCGTCGCCTGACGAAACGCGTCTTCGTCATCGACCAGCAGCACGTGAATGGACTGCGTCTGTGCTGAGGGAATACCGCTCATACCGTTTTCAGAATCGGCCCGATTGTTCCCCCGCATAACCTTCGGATCGACAAAGCCGTACCCCGGCGTGACTTTATCAGACGTTGCACGGATGGCGCTTCGCGATCTCGAATGGTGAACCCGTCGCTTGCACCGACGAGTATCACGAACTTTTCACCGTGACGTCCTTTTCGGATTCCTCTATTGTCAATTTGACAGAATCTATAGTCGCCTGACGGGAACCGCGTTTATTCGGAAATTTGTTAGAGAAGGCTCTTTGCTTTGAAAAAGTCGATCACGCTGGGAATGAGTCGAGGTAACAGCAGAATTTCCTGCGGCGTCAGCCACTTTGCGTCCGCCACTTCACGTGGATTCATCGTTATCTCAAACGAAAGCGGTTCGGCTTCCCACAAATGCAACAGCCAGTCGCGATGGATCGACGGGCACTCCCACGCTTTGCAGATCGGCCGAACCGAAATTCCAACTTCCTCCCGAACCTCCCGCACCAGCGCTTGCTCCTGTGTTTCGCCGTCCTCGATGGCCCCTCCGACGAAACACCACATCCCCCCGGCGCGAATCTCCTCCGCCCGCCGGATCATCAGATAACAATCCTTCCGACGAATCACCGCCACAATCCCATGACCCTTAAGCGTCTCATTCGTGGAATTCATGACATGAATCATAATCAAGTCCCATCGGCGAAGCGAATCAAAAGGAGGCGAGATTGAGACGGATCCCGCCGATGGTCTCACGGGGCCTGAAGCGGCATACGCCACTTCCAATTGCGAATCTCCGGCATGTCTTCGCCATACCGGGTGATGTATTGTTTGTGCTCAATGAGTTTATTCCGAATGAATTGTTTGACGTAGGCCGCCTGGGCACCTGGGTTGGGGACACGATCAATCACATCGCTGACGAGATGAAAGCGATCCAGATCATTCAGCACCACCATATCAAACGGAGTGGTCGTGGTGCCCTCCTCTTTATAACCGCGGACGTGCAGATTCTTGTGATTCGTCCGACGATAGGTCAGGCGATGGATCAGCCAGGGATAACCGTGAAACGCAAAGATAATCGGTTTATCCGTAGTAAATAAAATGTCAAAATCCTTGTCGCTCAGTCCGTGCGGGTGCTCGCTTTGTGGCTGCAAGGTCATCAAATCCACGATGTTGATCACCCGGACCTTCAAGTCGGGCAGTTGCTGACGCAGGAGTTCTACCGCGGCCAGGGTCTCCAGCGTCGGAACGTCACCGGCGCATGCCATCACCACGTCCGGTTCGCCTTTCTGGTCGTTGCTGGCCCAATCCCAGATGCCGATGCCGGCCGTGCAATGTTTGATCGCGTCGTCCATGTTCAACCATTGAATCTCCGGCTGTTTGCCCGCCACGATCACGTTGACATAGTTTCGGCTGCGCAGGCAATGATCGGTGACGGACAACAGCGTGTTGGCATCGGGCGGCAGATACACGCGAATGACGTCCGCTTTCTTGTTGACGACGTGATCGATGATTCCGGGGTCCTGATGGCTGAATCCGTTGTGGTCCTGGCGCCAGACGTGCGATGTGAGGAGATAATTCAGCGACGCGATGGGGCGTCGCCAGGGAATATGGCGCGTGACCTTCAGCCACTTGGCGTGCTGGTTGAACATCGAATCAATGATATGGATGAAGGCTTCATAACAGGAGAAAAACCCGTGACGTCCGGTCAAAAGGTAACCTTCCAGCCAGCCCTGACACTGATGCTCGCTCAGCATTTCCATCACGCGGCCGTCCGGCGACAGGTGATCGTCTCCCGGAACGATCTGCGCGGCAGAGACGCGATTCGTCACCTCAAACAGCGCCCCCCAGCGGTTAGACGTCGTCTCATCCGGGCTGAAGATGCGAAAATTTCGATGCTCGGCATTGAGTTGAATGACGTCGCGGATGAACGTGCCCTGTACGCGAGTGGCTTCTGCTTCGACGGCGCCGGGCGCCGGAACCTTGACCGCATACTCACGAAAATCCGGCATCTTAAGGTCTTGGAGCAATAATCCGCCGTTGGCATGAGGGTTGGCACCCATGCGACGCATTCCCTTCGGCGCCAGTTCCGCCAACTCCGGAATCAGCGTGCCGTTCTTGTCGAAAAGTTCCTCGGGTCGATAACTCTTCATCCATACTTCCAGACTCTTGATGTGTTCCGGCCGCTTCATATCGCTCAGCGGCACCTGATGCGCGCGGAAAGTCCCTTCGATTTGTTGCCCATCGATTTCTTTGGGGCCCGTCCAGCCCTTGGGCGTGCGCAAAATGATCATCGGCCACAAGGGACGTTGCGTGAAGCCTCCGCGACGCACCTCGGTTTGAATCTGCCGGATTTCTGCAATGATGCCGTCCAGCGTCTCCGCCATCTGCTGATGCATCGCGGCAGGCTCGTCCCCTTCGATGAAATACGGGCGATAACCGTAACCCGTGAAAAGCTGCGCGAGTTCTTCATGACTGATCCGCGCCAACACCGTCGGCCCGGCGATTTTGTATCCGTTCAGGTGAAGGATCGGCAACACGGCGCCGTCGTGGACCGGATTCAAAAATTTGTTCGAATGCCAACTGGTCGCCATCGGACCCGTCTCCGCCTCGCCATCACCCACCACGCAACAAACCAGCAAGCCGGGATTGTCGAATGCCGCGCCATACGCATGCGACAGTGCATAACCGAGTTCGCCGCCTTCATGAATGGATCCGGGCGTCTCAGGCGCCACGTGACTGGGGATGCCCCCCGGAAATGAAAACTGCTTGAACAGACGCTTCATCCCGTCCCGGTCCTGCGAAATCTCGGGATAAATCTCGCTGTACGACCCTTCCAGATAAGTGTTGGCCACCAGACCCGGCCCGCCATGCCCCGGCCCCGTGATGTAAATCATATTCAAATCGTATTTCTTAATCGCGCGATTCATGTGAACATAGATGAAATTCAGCCCCGGCGTAGTTCCCCAGTGGCCCAGAAGTCGGGGCTTGATGTGTTCGGACTTCAGCGGTTCGTTCAGCAACGGATTGTCGTACAGATAAATCTGCCCCACGGACAAATAATTCGCCGCTCTCCAGTAAGCGTCGATCCGCCTGAGTTCCTCAGCCGATAATGGAGCGCCCATCAGCAATCTCCTTGTCCCACGTTTTGAAAACGACCTGATCCGAGCAGGATTCTATGCCGCCAACCGAAAACCCGAAAGACTCACGCAACCCGAATCCCCCTTCAGAAGTCGAACGTCTTGGCTCCCTTTTTGATCCCCCGACCCGGCTTGCCGTTTGGCGGAACCTGTAGATTTTTGTATGGCACCCCGCATGCTGGGTGGCTTCTTTTGAAATTTACCTGTGTCTGTATTCCCAAATGACATTTGTTCTTTCTCTCGACTCGTGTGCTTTTTGAACCCCCAATGAACTGCTCTGATTTCGACACACCAAACAGTGGCCAGCGTCGCAACCGGGCTTTCTGCCGTTCCATCCACACGCTGGATGTATTGAACATCAATCCTGCGCTACTGCTGAATTAAATTACTTCCCCGTGGTCCGATAAATAGGTCTGTATCACATTTCCGGGTCGGTCTTGGGAGAAGTCGGGTTCTGGTATCAAGGTCCGGGAATAAGAAGACGATACCTGACTATAACCTGGTCGAAGTGCTAGGCCATATTCATGTTGTGTCTCAGAAAGGGGCCAGTTCATGATTAATGCGATTTCTTTGCAGGGAACTTCTGGCAGCGATCCCCCCTGTTGGGCAAGCCAAGTCAACTCCCTCGCAACGCGCCAACAGCGGATGGAAAAGATGTTTCAGAATGCCGATGCCAACGGTGACGGCTCCATCTCCAAAGACGAATTCCTGAACATATCTGAGCAGATGCAGGCTCATCGACCTCAGGGCGCCCAAAACGCCAATGCGCCTTCACCTGACGACATCTTCAAAAAACTCGACACAGACGGTGATGGAAAAATCTCCAAGGATGAATTCACTGCGATGCTGAGCAAAAAGCAAGGCACCGGTCATCCGATGGGCGGTCCACGAATGGGTGGAGCCATGGGTGGCGGAATGGCCAAGCCTATGGGCAATTCCGCGGGAGCTACAGGATCGCAAGGGAAGGACTCCTCAAGCTCCGCATCCCAGACCACTGATCCTGCGGACACCAACGGCGACGGCGTCGTGTCCTTGGCTGAACGCTTGGCTTATATCAACAAAGAGGCTGAAGCCTCTCAACAAACGTCCGACGGCATTTTGAATTTGCTCGCCTGACCCGGTCGGCCCATAAGGTTGAGAGGTGATCGTACAGTACTAAAGGGGCCAGCAGCCCGTGTTTACCATGAGCAACTGGCCCCTCCCCCCGACGAACCCTCCGACCGCGATTCGTTTTACCACATCAAAATGACCAAGATGCTGCCAGAACTAGGCTTCCCCCACACCTTTAAGTGGCTCCGCCACACGATCCTCTACGATCACTTCGTCAGCCACCACACAGGTTTCCATATTCTCCTGCTGCCAGTCGTCGAAGTTTTACGAACCCCGAATACCAGCGCCGCACTATGGGTATGTTGATTCCGGGCTTCGCACTGGGTGGTACAGGACGCCTAGGTACAGTACCAGTTGATGGATACGTAGGTGATGGATACAAGGCCGGGTTATGAACGCCCCAGCGCCCTCGCGCAGACGTTGGCTTGCTTGCGTATCTGCACTAGCGGCACTTGCTGTCCCTTCTCGAAAACGAAGGTATACTTACCCCGCTGAGCCTTCTCGACGGCCACCAACTTTTCGAAAATTTCCGGGTGAACGCTTAGAAGGGCCTCGAAGTCTTCCCTGTCCTGGTAGGCACCACACCAACACTCTGCAGACATGTTGAGCTTGGATGCTGGGCTTTGTGGAAGGTTGTGTTTTGCTATGTAATCATGCACTTTCTCATTAGACCAGTAGAAGATGGGGCTTACGCTAATGCATCGAAATGCAGGATGATACCAGACAGGCGTGTAGGTTGATCGCATACTTGACTCGGCAGCACGAATTCCATCAAAGATGAGTTTGGGGCCCTCTATGCCCGCCAGGAATCTTCTGATCGGTGCCACTTTAAGCGTCTCACAACACCATCGCGATCGAGGACTTGGAATACCCCACCGTTTGGCGGTCTCGAAAAAATCTCGATCAGGATGAACCGTGTGGAGCGCTACTCCGAGGTCCTTGCATACCCGCTCGACATACTGTTCCACTTCGGGAAACCCAGCGGTGGTGTTCGCGTGGATGGCCGTTATTTCTCTACCATCGGTAGCGGCAAGCCCTCGCATGTATTCGAGCAAACAAAGGCTGTCTTTTCCCCCGCTGAAGAGGACAAAACACCTTCCCATCCTCAAGAGCTTGCGAATATCGTCTCTAGTAATGGTAATTGAATTCTTGACTTGCTTCGACTGTAGATCGTCTAGTTCGCACGTTCCGAGTGATCCAGTCCTCTCCTGATGGCACAAATAGAGCGGTTTCTGCGTGACCCCTTTAATCCACTTAGAGAATGCCAGGCCTTTGCGTCCACAGTCCGGGCACTTTACTGTAAGCCCGCGCAGTCTCTTAGTCGTGATCAACAAGGCGACCTCACCCCATGCAACATCGAAGGTTCGGGAGCCGTTATTGCGGTCGTTGTTGTATGTATTACTCATCGCTCTTTCGCCCGCCTAGTGATGGATATGACAGTCCGTAAAAAGTCGGTCCAAGTATCGGGATCGTTGATGCAGGAACCTGATTTGTCATCATACGTGTAAAGATGCCAAAAGCCCGTGTATCCGGCGGCCTTAGCCTTCTTGCGCAAAGAATTAACCCGTCCAGGAGCGCAGCATTCCGCGAATAGTAAGACGTTCTTGACGTAGTGATGCAGTTTCTTGGCGTAACCAGTATCCACACGGTCCGCGTAGGATTTGCAGCTGACAACTGCCACGGCCTTTTCGCCTTTGATGAATCGGAAGTGCATAACCGGATTCTTGTGGTCATTCCATTCCCGATGGAAACCTTTGTGGTGGATGATGATGTCACATTCCGGTGAGCAAGAGTCACCTTGATCGTTCAGAAGCTGTCCCCAATCCACTTCCAGATTCGTCTCTGACAGATGTGCTCGGAGGATGTAGATGAGGCGTGCGGAGAGGCGTAATCCCTTCACAAACGGAAACACCAACGCTGAACCCTTCGCCTTCTCGATAACTTCCAGATCGTCGCTTTTGCGCCAAGGGCGCAGCTCCCCAGCCAAGCGTTCGAACTCTTCCATCTCGAGAATCGCCCCGACGCCGGTCCGTTTCTTCGCTGCAACAGTCGCCGACATATTAGCGCACCTCCCCGCGAACCAGGCGATGAAGGAGTTCCCATTTTGTGATTCGCTCCTTCCTTGCACTTTGTTCGAGGGCTATTTTCCCCTCATCGTCGAGGACGACTCGGCCGAATCTACCAGATGTTTCCACTCGCTTCACATGTCCGCGCCCGAGTGCGCGCGATATCCGCCCCATGATGATGGAATCAGGCACTGGCGGTTCAGGTACCACAAACTCAGCCAGATATACCCTGATGTTCCTGGAGCTTATTATCCTATCAATGATTTTTCTGATTGGGGTCCGCGGTGTAGTCTTGCGCAAGGCCAAGATTGCTCGCAGGTCATATGGTGTGAGTTTGCCCGCTAGTATTCCTCGAGCGACCATAAGCTGATCGTCTGTTGGAAGTCGGCTTAGGCGATCGGCAATATCTACGCTGCTCAGTTCCCCACTTGCCGCCAACCTCCTGACGGGAGGAGATAACTTCTCGACCCGGGTAAATTGGCGAACCATTTCCTCTGATAAGCTAATTCTCTCTGCCACCTTACGCAGGTTTCCGAGCAATTTCTCAGCCACCCGCAGATACTCGACAAACTCCACGAGAGTCAGCTTCCGCTTGCCTCTGCGTGTGTTGGCAATCAACGCGGCCAACGCCTCGTTAAGACGTCTTTCGTCTTTGCGGCTTAGGGATGGAAATGCCTGCTTCATTTAGACATGAAACCCTTCGTAGAAAGCCACTCTTCGAGCGCCTTGGCCGCTAACTCGTCTGGGGCCATTGCGAGCTCGTCGGCGGCTGTGACCAAAGCCTTTCGTATCCGTTCCGGGAGCCGTACGACGAGGTTCTCCTCTAGTGCGGGTGGCTGTGCTCTCTTGAATATCTCCTCCGCTGACATCCTTGGATGTTGCTCTCCAATCTCGACGAGACGCTTCTTCTGATGACTGTCGAGCTTGTGTTTCTCTATGAGGTTTACTAACTCGTCCGCTTTGGCCACATCATCAGATGCGGCTTTGAGTGCACGGTGAACATCTGCCGGCGTGACTTTCCGATCTCTCATCTTCTTTTTCATCGCGTCAGATGCTCGCTCCTTGATGTAGATATATTGGCGCACATGCCTCAAAGCTAACCCTGTGACCTTGGCGACCTTTCGGTCATCCCGCCCATTCGCTTTATACAATTCTGTGACGGCGTCGGCAGTATCCTCGTAGCTTAGTTCTGCCCGACACATATTCTCAACCAAGGATCTAATTTTGGCGTTGGTATCAGTCATCGTACCCGCAAAAACTGCCTTGATTGTCTTCTTATTAAGTATTTTCTTCATGGCGGTGAAGCGACGCTGCCCAATGATGAGCTCATAGGGTGGCTTCCCGTGATCCCCTCGCAGCACGACCGGCTGAAGTTGGTTGAGAAGTTTGATGCTTTCCGCTAGTTCTTTGAGTTCATCGTCAACCGCGACCTTGCTCCGAACGTTCTCATCAGAAATCTCGATGTCGCTAATCTTCAGTTCGTAGACCTGTTCATCTGTCATACCCAGCCCCCTTTCAGTCATAGTGCTCTGGTTCTGGAACTGGCAGTACCGTTTTCAATCGCGCCTTGGACGAGAGTATACGAGGCGACTTGCTATGAGACAACCACTTCCGTCGTGTCTCGGCCTTTTTGTGGAGTTCCTTCCCCTCTTCTTAATTTCTCGATTCGCAGTTCGTAATTCCCCATTTTCAATTCTTCAATTTTAATTTTCAATTTCTCTGCGTCCTCTGTGCTCTCTGTGGTTAAATCTTTCCTCTTCCATTCCGATTGTTTTTGTGGCAAACTGTCCCCATGGCAAGCAATCGTCGGAATCCGTCTCCCCCAACCCCTAAACCTGTTTCAACTCCCGAACTCCCTCTTTCAACTTCTTTTTCCACCCAGTGGTTCCGCCATCACGAACTCTGGATCGCTTTCATGCTCGGCTGCCTCGCCATGGCCTACGTCCAATCCGGCTCCTACGAACCCTCCGACCGAGACTCGTTCTACCACATCAAAATGACGAAAATGCTGCCCGAACTTGGCTTCCCCCAAACCTTTAAGTGGCTCCGACACACCATCCTCTACGACCACTTCGTCAGCCACCACACGGGTTTCCATATTCTCCTGCTGCCCGTCGTCGAGGTTTCCACTTGGCTCGCACACCTCATGCCCGATTCCCTTCACCGCTGGGCGTCGTACGTACCCAGCAAGATGGAACTCGATTCCGCCAACCCCCATCTCGAAGGATTCAGAACATGGATTCGCGGCTGGCTTGACTATCCCGACCTCCTCGCCGGAAAATTCCTCAACGTCATCCTCTTCGGCCTCTCGACCACCGTCATTGCTCTCATTCTGAGGCACCTAAACGCCAGTTTCCGCCTCTTCTGGCTTCTCGCCATTCTCGCCCTCCCCACCGATTTTTATCTCCGAATGTCCTACATCCGCGCCCCGGTCGCCTGCCTCGCAATTCTGCTTTTCTCTGTTTATCTCTGCATGGTGAATCGCCCTCGCTGGCTCATCTTGTTTGGATTTCTCGCCGGCCACATTTATCTCGGCTGTTATGTTTTCTTCCCGATCGTCATTGGCACAGTTGTCGTCGGCTACTTGCTGGCGCGAGTTCCTACTCGCCAAGTCTTGCGCATCGCCGGTTTCAGCCTCATCGGATGGCTTGCCGCCACATTCACCCATCCCTATTTCCCCCAAAACTTTGAATTCCTGAAAGTCCAGATTTTTGATACCGGCCTCCAACTCTCCAATGTTCGCAAAGTCGGCGTCGGCGTCGAATGGAACCCCATAAATCTCGACTATTGGCTCGAAATTTCGGCATTTACGCTCTCAATTTTCACTCTCAGCGCCGTCTTTCGCTTCACGAAATCCAGACTCCTCGAACCAAACAACCTCGTCCTCTTCTTCCTCAACCTCGGCTTCCTCGCTCTCTGCATGAAGAGTCGCCGATTCATCGAGTACTGGCCCGTCTTCTGCCTCCTCAACGCCGCCGCCCTCTGGTCTAATTTCGACTCCAGACTCCGGCAACTCTCATGCCGACTCGCGAGCTCTACGGCCGACACGGCAATAGTCATAACGCATTGGGCGACAAGGTGTTATGTGTTCGCCTGCCTCGTCGCCTGCCTCTCCGGCGCCATCACTCTTTACCACTCCAAAAAAATGGCCACCTGCGACTTCGACATCCCGAACATTCGCTCCGCCATGGACTATCTCCACGATCAAACACCCAAAGACTCACTCGTTTTCGCAGACGATTGGGACGTATTCCCTTACTACTTCTACTACAACGACCACAACACTTATGTCTGCGGTTTGGATCCTCAGTTCTCCAACACGCTGGACCCGATTCTCTGGGAACGCTACTGCGTCATCACCCAGGGAAGATCGCCGACGTCTTCAATCGTCAAAGACCATCGCCCACCGGCTCCAAAGATGGTGACCGTTAATGTCAATCTAAGAGATATCCGTGATTACTTCGGCGCAGATTACGTCATTGTTGATCGGGATCACACCTCGTTCTACCGACAAATGCGCACCGATATGGATGTTTTTGACTACGTTTACCCAAATGT